>JABDJQ010000355.1 GCA_013002425.1 Gemmatimonadota bacterium | reverse complement strand
GCCTCGACAGGCTCGGCAGGGGTCCCCGTCCGGCGCGCCACCCGCCGCTGCGCCACCCGCCGCAATCTCACGCATCAGGTCGCGAAGTGAGGAATCCGGACGTTCGATCCATCCAGAGAAAACTCGTAGTCAGAAATCAGTCTTGAGGTGCGTGCTTTCTATTCGCGAAGGTGACCCGTCCCTGCCGACCGCCCGTCGTTCGCCCTCCGGATTCTTCACGGCGAGGAAGTCGTGTTCCCGGAGCCCTTGAGCCCCATTGGCCGTACGCCAGGGCGAAAGGGTGGAGGGAGCCGACGACGAGTTGACGACGAGTTCTAAATCCCCGCGGCGGCTTCGTCGGCGGTGGGGAAGATCTTCATGACGGTCGAGAGACGGACGATGTCGAGCAGCTTCTTGAGCGAGGCGGGCGGGTTCGTGAAACCGACCTTCGCGCCGCCGTTTTCCGCGGACGTGATGATGGAGGCGAGAATGCCGAGGCCGGTGCTGTCGGAGTCGTTCACTTCGCCGAGGTCGATCACGATCTTTTTCTTGCCGGCCGCGATCTCTTCGCGCACGGCTTCGAGAACGTCGTAGCCGGCGGGCTGCCCCCTGAGATTGCCGTGGAGTTCGAATACGAGTGCGTCGCCGCTCTCACGTTTGTCGTACTTCATCTGGGAGCGCCTTTCTGCTGTTCGGACACGAAGCGAGAATAGAAGATACGAGTTACGCTTGCAACTCCCGTGGCTGCCACCGGATACGCCGGTGGGCGAAGGGCCGGGCGCGAGGCGGGGCGGGCCGGGGATCCGCACGGACTTAAGTTGTGTTATAATAACGGTGTATGAAATTGCGACGGCGGCGGCGCGTTGACACTCCACCGCGCTTGTCGTAGATTGTTCGTCAACTCGAAAGCGTCCGCATCCAAGGGGGACACCGCTCACTTTGAGCGCCAACGTCGTTAAAAGACTGCATCTCGTCGAGGTCGATCCTCTACTCATCTACGGTCACCGGGACCAGTTCCTGCGTCATATCCAAGATGCGTTCCCGCACGTGCAGATCGTGGCACGCGGCGCCGACATCTATCTGGAAGGGGCGGCGGCGGCGGTGGCAAGCGTGGAGGGCCTCTTCCTCGATCTCACCTCTCTCGCCAAACAGGGAAAAGAACTGTCGGATACGGATATCCGCTATTTCACCGAGATGGCTCAGGAGCAAGGGGGAAGCGACATCTCACAGCTTTACGCACCGAAGAAGCAGTACTTCCATTTGAAGAAGCAGGTGAAGCCGAAGACCCTGGGCCAGGAGGAGTACATCCAGGCGATGGGGCGGTCGGACATCGTGTTCGGGATCGGGCCCGCGGGTACCGGGAAGACGTATCTTGCCGTGGCTGCTGCGGTTTCGGCGCTTCGGCGCCGCGAAAAGAACCGGATCGTGCTCGTGCGGCCGGCCGTGGAGGCGGGGGAGAGCCTCGGCTTCCTGCCGGGCGATTTCCAGGAGAAGGTAGACCCGTATCTCCGGCCGCTGTACGATGCTCTGCAGGATCTTCTCGGAGCCGACCGGATCCGCCGGTCCTTCGACATGGACATTGTCGAGGTGGCGCCGCTGGCATACATGCGCGGCCGCACGCTGAACGACGCGTTCGTCATCCTCGATGAAGCGCAGAACTCGACGATCGGACAGATGAAGATGTTCCTGACCCGCCTCGGAACGAACTCGCGCGCCGTGATCACGGGCGACGTCACGCAGATCGATCTGCCGGACGCGAACGAGTCCGGGCTCGTGCGCATCCAGCCGATTCTGCAGGACGTTCCGGGAATCGAATTCGTATATCTCACGCCGCGCGACGTCGTGCGCCATCATCTCGTGCAGCGCATCATTCGCGCTTTCGACGATCACACGATGGGCGAAGCGGGCGGACCCGCGCCGACGGGCGGAGAGACCCGCGAGCAGAAGACGGGCGCCCCCGGGGGCGGACCCGAGGGCAAACCGGAATAACGCATGAAGATCTTCCCGTTCCAGAACAAACGGAATACCCGCGGCCGGAAGAAGCGCGGGAAAGAGCGCGAGAAGAAGGCGTGGAATTACCATCGCCTGAGGGCGCTCACCCGCATGCACGGGAAAACGCTGCGTCGCCTCGCGATCGGCGCGGCACTCGTATCCATTATAGTGGTTCTGTATATGCCCCGCTCCTCGAGCAAAGGGCTGCTTCTCGCCGAAGGACAGATCGCGAAGGAGAACATCCTCGCACCGTTCGATTTTCCCGTTCTGAAGGGCGATGACGAACTCGACAAAGAGCGCGCGGTCGAGGCGCGGAAGGTGCTCCCGGTCGTGCGCGAGAGCGAAGAGACGACACAGTCGATCAAGAATCGGGTGCGCGATTTCTTCCTGCAGGTCGAGGCCATCATAGACGAAGACGTGGTGCCCGCGGAACGGCAGAGCCGCCTCTCCGAACTCGAGGGCGATTTTACGGAATCCGCCGGCACGGTCCTGCTCGATCTCGCGAACGAGACGCGTCTGCGCCAGGAGGTCGTGCGCTTCTTCGACGAAGTGCTGGCCCGCGGCGTGCTGACGGACAAGAAAGTCTTCGAAGAGGCCGACTATAACCGCCTCTCGGTGATCCGCGACGGCGAGGAATACGCGCTCGGTCTCGATCGCTTCCTCGATCTCGAGGAGTACTACGCGGCCGCGACGGAGTGGGCGCGGACGGCGTTCGGGACGCGCCAGGAACTCGTAGCGGCGTTCTTCGAGGTGAGCCGGCATTTCGGCGAAGCGAATCTGTTCTACGACGTGACGGAGACTTCGGCGCGAAGAGAGGCGCGGCGCGCGGGCGTTTCGCCGTACACCGAACTCTATCTCAAAGACCAGAAGATCATCGGCGCGCACGAACGCGTGACGAAGCGCCACATGCGCATTCTCGAGTCGATGGAGTCGAAGGTCTCCGAAGAGCGCCTCGAGGCGAAGCCGTGGAAGCGCGTCTACCCGCACTTCGGCCGGCTTCTGACCGTACTGGCCGTGATGGTGCTGTTCGTCGTCTTCCTGCAGCGCAACCGGCCGAAGATCTACGCGCGCGACAGCCATCTCATTCTGCTCGCGACGCTGGCGCTGATGGGCTTCGTACTCACGTTCTTCATCAACCGGCTCGATCTTTCGCCCTTCCTGATGCCGATCGTGCTGATCGCGATGCTCGGGACGCTGCTGTTCGACGACCGCGTCGGCATGTCCCTTTCAGGTACGTATCTGATCTGCGTCGCGCTGCTCGAGGGGCTCACGCTTCCGGTCGCGTTCACGATGGGGATCGTCGGCGCCACGGCCGTGTACGGCGTTTCGGGGCTGCGCGAGCGCAAGAGCTTCTGGATTTCGCTGGCCTATATCGGGGCGGCGTATATCGTCGCGATCGCGGCGGCGGACTTTCTGCATCTCGTGCCGAGCATCGACACGCTGCAGAAGATCGGCTACGGGCTCCTCTCCGCGTTCGTCTGCGCGGGGCTCACGATGATCGTGCTGCCGCTCTTCGAATCGCTCTTCCGTGTCACGACGAACATTACGCTGCTCGAACTTTCGGATTTGAACCAGCCGCTTCTGAAAAACCTCTCGCTGTTCGCGCCCGGCTCGTATCACCATTCGATCATGGTCGGCAACCTGAGCGAAGCCGCGTGCGAGCGGATCGGGGCGCATTCGCTGCTGGCGCGCGTGGGCGGTTACTATCACGATATCGGAAAAATGTCGAAGCCCGAGTATTTCGTCGAGAACCAGATCAGCGGCGTCAACAAGCACGACAAACTGTCGCCCAAGATCAGCGCGCTGATCCTGATTTCGCACGTGCGTGAAGGCGTCGAGATGGGACGCAAGGAAGGGCTGCCCGACGAGATCATCGACGCGATCAAAGAGCACCACGGCACCACGCTGATGGCGTTTTTTCACGACAAGGCGATGAAGACTTCGCCGTCCGAGGTGCAGGAGTCCGACTTCCGCTACCCCGGCCCGCGGCCTCGTACGAAAGAGAACGCGGTCATCATGCTTGCTGACGTGTCGGAAGCTTCGGTGCGCGCTCTGAACGAACCGACGCCCGCGAAGATTCGCCAGCGCATCGAACAGGTGACGCGCGCGAAGTTCGACGAGAAACAACTCGACGAATGCGCGCTCACTTTCCGCGACCTTCGACTGATTCAGGAGAGCTTCATCCCGATCCTGACCAGTTCCATGCATTCACGCATCCGTTACCCTGACGAAACCAAATCGGAGGAGGCTCGACTAGCCGTTGGAGATTACCTGCGAAAACCTGCTCGATAAGTTCGCCATCGACACCGAGTCTTTCCGGAACATCGCCGCACAGGTCTTAGGGGAACTCGCCGACCCCGAGGGGGAAGCGAGCGTCGTCTTCGTTTCCGATGAAAGAATGCGCGAACTGAACCGGGAGTATCGGAACAAGGATCGCACGACGGACGTGCTCTCCTTCAGTTTCCACGACGACCCGACGAGCCCCGGTATGATCGGCGACGTTTACATTTCGCTGCCTACGGCGCTCCGTCAGGCGGAAGAGCGCGACATGGCGCTGGAAGAGGAACTGCTGCGACTCATGATTCACGGACTGCTGCATCTTGTCGGCCACACGCACGACGCGAAGGAAGATACCGCGCGCATGCGAGCCCGCGAACACGAATTTTTCGACGCGCACTGGCCCTCCCTCGAGGAGCGGACGGCGTCATGATCACCGTATTTCTCTGCTTTTTTCTGTCCGGCGTGGCGGGCCTCATGTACGAGGTTCTCTGGATCCGGCAGCTGTCGCTGATCTTCGGGACGACATCGTTCGCCGTAAGTACGGTGCTGGCCGCTTTCATGGGCGGCCTCGCGCTCGGCGGTTTCTGGTTCGGAAAGATCGCCGACAGGCGCCACGATCACCTTCGCATTTACGCGCTGCTCGAGGTCGCGATCGCGGTCTACTGCCTGCTGCTCCCGTTTCTCTTCAAGGGTGTGACAGGCATCTACACGGCCGCGTACCACTCGATCGGCGAGAACTTCTATCTGATGAGTCTGATGCGCTTCGCGATCAGTTCGCTGCTGCTCGTGCTGCCGTCGGCGCTCATGGGGGCCACGCTGCCCGTGCTGTCGCGCTTCGTCGTGCGTCGTCTCGATCAGTTCGGGAGCGGCTTCGGGAAACTTTACGGCCTGAACACGTTCGGCGCGATGATCGGCTGTTTCAGCGCGGGCTATCTGCTGATCGGGACGGTCGGCGTCTGGCGCACGACCTGGATCGCCGCGGGGCTGAACGTGCTCGTGGCCGTACTCGCGTGGCGCCTGTACAGGAGCGGCAGTATCGAAGAAGCCGGACTGGCGACGTCTTCGGCATCGGCCGGGGGCGCCGGATCGGCCGGGGGCGCGGGGGCGGACTCGTCGTCAACGGCGACGCCGGAGGGGCATCGCGCGTTCGTGCGGTATCAGCGCATTCTCATCATGGCCGTCGCGATGGCGGGCGCGGCTTCTCTCGTATACGAAGTGGCGTGGGTGCGGATTCTGGCGCTCGTCCTCGGCAGTTCCGTGTACGCATTCAGTGCCATGCTCACGACCTTTCTGCTCGGCATCGCGCTCGGTTCGCTGATCGTTTCGCTTTTCGCGGATCGGTTCGGCTCTCCTTCGCGCGCGTTCGTCGTCGTGCAGGGTCTCGTCGCGATTTCGGCCATGGCGATCACGCCGCATTTCGACCGGCTCCCCGAATTCTTCATCACGATGTTCGCGAAAGTGGGCGAGTCGTTCTGGTCGTTCCAGATGGTGCAGTTCACCTGCACCGTGATCGTGATGCTGGTTCCCACGATTCTGATCGGCGCCGCGCTGCCGCTCGCGGCCAAAGCGTTCACGGAACAGATCGACTCGCTCGGCCGAAGCGTCGGGCGCGTCTATGCGGCGAACACGATCGGGGCCATCTTCGGGTCGTTTCTCGGCGGGTTCGTTCTGATTCCGCTGGTCGGCACACAGAACGCGATCTCGATCGCGTCGGTCGTGAACCTTTCTGCGGCGCTTCTCGCGGGGCTCACGCTGCCGCGCATCAATCTGCGCGCGCGCCTCGCTACCGTGGGTGTTCCGCTCGTGGTCGCGATCGCGCTGATGGCGACCGGCGGCAAGTGGGACCGCTATCTTCTGAACGCGGGGCTCTTCGACAGCCCGCAGTTCGCGCTCTACAACATCGCGCAGAAGGGGTTTCGCGACTACATCTACTCTTACGATATCAAGTATTTCGAGGAAGGAACGTACGCGAACGTCGCGGTCAGCCAGGAAGCGGGCTCGCTCTTTCTGCAGATCAACGGGCGAACGGAAGCTTCGACCACCTCGGATATGTCGAACCAGATCCTCGTTTCGCAGATTCCGATGCTGCTGCATCCCGATCCGCGCAAGGTGCTCGTGATCGGCCTCGGCAGCGGAATCACGTTCGGGAGCGTGCTCACGTATCCGGTCGACGAGGCGGAGTGCGTCGAGATCTCGCCCGCGGTCGTGCGCGCGGCGCGCTACTTCTCCGACTGGCATTCCGATGTCACGCGGAACCCCAGGGCGAAGATCATCATGGACGACGGCCGCAACTACATGCTGTCGACGGACAGAAGTACGACGTGATCATCTCCGAGCCGTCGAAGC
>JABDJQ010000348.1 GCA_013002425.1 Gemmatimonadota bacterium | reverse complement strand
TGAAGAATCAAGGGGGATATGTGGTCAGCGCGCCCTTCGCCCGGAGTGAAGAATCAAGAGGGATATGTGGTCAGCGCGCCCTTCGCCCGGTATGAACAGAGAGGGAGCTGGTCAGGCGGAGACTTTGGCTGCGATTTCTTTTGCGAGTGAGGCGAGGGTGTCGGCGCCGGGCTGGGTCGGCTTCCATCCCACGCCGAGTCCGGAACCGTCTTCATGTTTGGGAATGATGTGGAAGTGGACGTGGAAGACGGCCTGGTGTGCGGACGGTCCGTTGTTCTGGAGGACGTTGTACGCGGTTGCGCCGGAGGCGGCGATTACGGCGCGGGCGATGCGGGGGAGTACCCGGCCGACGGCGGCGGCGGCGTCATCGGAGAGAGCGTCGATCGTTTCCGCGGGCTCTTTGGGAATGACGAGCGTATGCCCCCGGCTGATCGGGTTCACATCCAGAAATGCGAGGACGTGATCGTCCTCGTAAATCCGGTGACACGGGATCTCCCCGTCGATGATCTTTTGAAAGACCGTCATACGAGCCTGCTGCGCGGGTTGGCGCGGACTAGCGAATTTCCTTGTGAACGGTGTGACGGCGGAGGGACGGATTGTACTTCTTGATTTCAAGCCGCTCCGGGTTCGTCTGCTTGTTCTTCGATGAAATGTAGCGCGACGGCGACTTGCCCTCTTTGCGCGCTTCGGTGCACTCGAGCGTGATTTTTACGCGAGCGCCTTTTTTCTTGGCCATGACGGGCTCCTTTTGACGTCGGCGCGCGCGATTTCGCTGCGGGCCGTTTGAAGTTGAACACAATATTATAGAGAGTTTCGGGAGCCGGGGGCAAGGAACTCGTGGACGAAATGTCCTAGCGGAAGAGCACGATCTTGCGGGTCACGGATTGGCCGCCGGATTCGCCCCGGACGAAGTAAGTGCCTGCGGGAACACGTTTTCCGGCTTCGTTGCGCCCGTCCCAGCGGATCGAGCCGGTCCCGGCGCTTTCTGAGCCGGCGACGAGGGTTCTGACCCGCCTCCCGGCAATGTCGTACACGGCGATCGAAAGGGTGCCCGAGGCCCGGAGAGACCATCGGAGCGTGGTGCCGTCGCGGAAGGGGTTCGGCTCGGCGGCGGCCAGCGCGATTCCCTGCCCGAGACCGCCGGCGGCGTTCGCGAGGCCGGAAACGTCGAGGCCCCCGCTCTGCCAGACGCCCCGGCTGCGGGCGACGTAGGCTCCGCCGATCGCGGCATCTTCCGGGGCGGCCTCCCATCGCAGGACGAGATCCCCGGGCTCGCTGCCGTTGGGCACCGCCAGAATACGGATCGTCCCGTCGCGCTGCTCGCGGATCAGGTCGTAGCCTTCTCCCGGCTCGATCAGGCCCGCCGTCTTCGCGGACTCCGGATCGCCGGCGGGAGCAGGAACGGTGAACCATGCCGCGCCGGGGGACGTGCCGTTCGAACGAACCTCGAGATCCGCCCCCGCGCGGGCGGCGGTCAGCGCCGGGACCCCTTCGGCCGGTCCTTGCCGGTCGAACGAGCCGTCCAGCAGGATACGGGCGAGTCTCACGATGTCGCTCACGTCGACGAAGCCGTCCGCGTTCACGTCGGGGATACCGAGTTCGACGATCGTCGGAAAGAGGAGCGCGCGGGCGAGCACGTGCTCCACGAGCGCCGCGAGATCGACGATGTCGATATCGTCGTCGACGTCCACGTCGCCAGCCTGATACTGCCGCACGGCGAGCGACACGGGAATCGTTGTCATCGGCGCTCCGGGATCGTTCGTATAGAGCGCGATTTCACCGAACAGCTCCCCTTCCGTCTGGTCCGGATCGACGACGACGGAGAGGTCGAAAGAAGCGCCCGGCGCGATCGTGCCCGCCGTGAAGAGGAGCTGAATCGCGGGATGGTTCGGCTCCGCGCTCCACGTGAGCGGGCCGGTCCCGTCGTTCGTGATCGTGAGATCGGACGCGAGCGCCTGCTCCGGATTCAGCGGATCGAACGTGAAGTCGATGGCGTCGGTCGAGAGGTTCAGCCCGGCGCCGGGCGTGATCGTGAACGGGTCGGAGAGAAAGACGACGTTCTCGTCCGTCGTCGCACGCACGCGGTAGTCGCCGGACACTTCCGGGCAGGCCGCGGCGTTCCACGCAAACGAACCGTCGGCGACCGGCGCCGTTCCGATCGTGCCGCAGACGGCGTTGTCCGCGAAGAGTTCGAGCAGCAGGTCGCCTTCGCAGAAGCGCGATGTCCACGTGATAACGGTCGCGTCACCCTCGGTCACGTTCGCCGGCGGGTCGAGGTCGACGGCGCAGACCGCGTTTCCGAACCCCGACACGTCGATCGATCCGCACGAACCGCCGAGGGTCAGCGCGCACTCTATGCTGTCGCCGACGAGGGGCGCGAAGCGAACGGTAAACGAGCGCGACTGGCCGGCGCCGAGCGAGTACGCGCGGTCTCCCTCGACGATTACGAACGGTCCGCACCCGGCCGCGATCGTCCCCGAAAGGATGCCGCCGCCGCCGTTCGCGATCGTGATCGTCTCCTCGGCTGTTTCGTCGACGTTCACGGACCCGAAAGCAATGGCGGGCGGCGTGACGAGACACGAAGGCGGCCCCTCCGCCTCGCCCGTCAGCGGGAGCGTTCCGCACCCCTCGCTGCCCCCGAGATCGAGCTGGCACGAGTAGGTCCCGGGGTTTTCGATGTTGCCGAACACGACGACGAAGGTCTCTTCCCCGCCCGGCTCGAGTTCGATGGTACCCGGGTTCGTAACGGTGAAGACGCCGCATGACGCGGGCACGGTCGCAGTCAGTGTCGCGGTGCCGTCGTTTCGAATCGTGAACGTGTCTTCGGTCAACCCGCCTTCCGGAATGGTGCCGAAGTCGATCGAGCCCGGCTCGACGACGCATTCCGGCGATCCGATGCCGGTGCCGGAAACGAGAACCGAGTCGCACCCGGGCCCCGTGGCGATCGTGCAGGAGTAGAATGCGAGCGTGTCGGGCGCGAACCAGACGGAAACTTCCTTCCCGGATCCGGGCTGCAGTTCGAAATCGCGGTCGTCTTGCGCGATCGTGAACGCGCCGCAGGCAGACGGCAGCGAATAGGAGACGGGACTCTCGGAATTGTTGCGCACGGTAAACGCCTGAACGAGCGAGTCTCCGAGGAGTACTTCCGCGTAGTCGAGTTCGGTTTCGAAGACCTCGCAGATGTTTCCGATGCCCGTCAGCGTAAGCGAGTCGCACTCGTTCCCCAGCGGATATTCGCACGAGACCGGCCCGTTGACGACAGGTTCGAACTCGAAACGAATCACGGTGGACTGCTGGAATCCGAGGCTGTAGTCGACGGGGCCGCCTACGGCGCGGAACGGCCCGCAGCTCGCGGGCACGGTGCCCGTCAGCGTGCGGCCTCCCTCGTTTCGAATCGTCACGTCGACAATTCCCGGGAGGCCGATTCCCTTGATGACTCCGAAGTCGTGTGCGCCGGGAGTTACGACGCACACGGCATCCTCGTTCCCGCTTCCTATGAACGTCAGGTTCGGGCAGGTCGGAAGTCCGAGCTGGATCGTACACGTGTCGTTCCTGACAGTCGTCGGCACGTAGCTGACCGTCATCTGCGTCGATTGCCCCGGAGACAGCGAGTAGGTACGACCGTCGAGGAATTGAAACAGCCCCTGACAGTCGGCGAACGAGCCGCCGATGGTGGTTCCATACGACTGGTTCTCGATCGTGAACGTCATCTTCGCGGTGTCGCCGAGATCGACTTCCCCGAACTGAAGCGTGTCCGGCACGAGGACGCACGGGAGATCGGGGAGGCCGCGCCCTGTCAGCGTGACGGGATCGCAGTCCGAGACGATCGTTGCTTCGCAATCGTACCGGCCCGTGTCCGGGGGGGCGAAGCTCACGACGAACTCGATCGAGTCCCCCGGCGCGACGCTGCCGGCCGGCGGCACGGTGACGTACTCGAAACCGGGGCAAGTCAGAGGATCGGAGCCGGGATATTCATAGGGACTGCCCCCTTCGTTCTTCAGATGGAAGGAGATCTCGGTCTGCGGCGCGCCCACGATCAGATCGCCGAAGTCGATCGTCGTTTCCGGCAGCTGGCAGTTGGCGCGCGTCCCCCCCGTCATCAGATACGGCGGACACGACGGGTTGCCGAGGTCGAGTTCGCATTCGTAGGTTCCGTGCGAGGACGGCGAGAACGTGACCGTGATCTTGTGCGACTGGCCGGGCGGGATATACGTTACGCCCCCGCCCGCCGTCACGGAGAAGACGTCGCAGGAAGCCGCGGACGGATTGATGAAGAGCGCGCCGGAGGTCGCCGTGTTGATCACGTCGAACGTTCGCTGGCTCGACTGACCGGGAAACAGCGTGTTGCCGAAACCGATCGACTTCGGATTGTACGCGCAGCTCGTCGAGGGGCCGACGTAATCGAAAACCTCGAGTTCGTCGAAGTAGATCGGATAATCCCAGGTTGCCGGTCCTCCGAACGCGATCAGAACCTGATTGACGGTTTTGCCGGGGTCGATGTCCGTCGAGATCGTGTTCCAGCTGTTGTAAGAGTGAGAGTCCACGGAGTACAGCAGGATCCCGGCCTCGGCATAATCGATCTGCAGATAGACGCGCGGAGGCTCGGTTCCGGCTGTCTCTTTCGAGACGATGAACTGCGACGGATAATACTGAAGGCGAATAGCGCTTCCCGAGAAAGCGCTCGCGGTGTAATCGCGAAACAGGATGTGAAACTCGAGAACCGAATCGCAGCCGGCGTTCTGGTAGCCCTGGAGATTCGTTGCAAGCCGCTGCGAGCCGTTCCCGTTGCCGGTAGCGTCCGGGAAGCCGTTGGGGTGGTCGAGTTCGTCATACCAGCTCGTCGAGACTCCGCTCCGCGAGATGAACGTCGTCGACCCCGCGCACGACTGGCCGACGGGCGCGTAGGTGATCTTCTGCAGCGTGCTCGAGAGCGTGAACAGGCAGCTGCCGTTCGAGCAGTCGAAATCTTCGATGTTCGTGTAGCCGCCCCCCTTGTCGTGTGCGGCGCGGACGGATTCGTCGTGGACGTGTGCCTGCGCGGCGGCTGCGCGCACCTCTTCGGGTACGACGAAAAACGGCTCGTCGAGCTGGATCGTTTCCGCGCGGGCGATGGCGCGGGCGCCGTCGAAGGGCGCGACAAACAGAAGGGCGAGCGCGAGCAGGAACACGGCGAGCGGGGCGTCGATCGTTCTTCCCCTGTTCGTGCGCGCGCTCATGGCGACACCAGCCGGACGATCGAGCTTTGCACGACCACGCTTTCGCTCGCGATCGAGAACCCGGACGGATCCGCGATCACGACGCCCGTGAGCTGCAGGGAATCTTCGAACGTCGGTTCGCCGATGTCGGCTTCGAGATAGAGCACGACGTCGTGGCCCGGCTCGATCGTGTCGACGGTCTCGTCACTGAAGACGATGACACGCCAGAGCGCGTTCTCGTCGAGCGGGTTGTCGCCGAGATTCACGATCGAACTGGAATCGGCTTCGAGAAACAGCCGGCTGCTCTCGTCGACCACGATACGGTTCAGGTTCGTGACGAGGCCGGGCGGAAACGCGAGATCGAACTGAAAGCCGCCGACGGGGTCGGGATTCGCGAGCACGATCGGAATCGCATGGCCGGACGCGCCGCGCTCGGCCCACGTTTCGAGAACCTGCACGCCGTACTGTGTCGGTGTTTCGGACGGGGTCAGATACACGCTGAGCGCTCGATTTTCGCCGCGCACGATGCCGCGCGCGGTGCGCGCTCCCCGCGCCCCCGACTCCGCGATCCGTTCGATGAAGACGCGGAAGTCCCGGGGTTCTTCGTCGACCTCGAGTTCGTACGTTTCGTTCGCCAGCGCGAAGTCGGACTCCGGTTCGTTGACGAAGATCGTGTCGGCGATCACGGGGGGCGTGTTCTCCAGCGAGTCGTTCCGTATGAACGGATCGGGGGTCACGTCGAAGA
>JABDJQ010000327.1 GCA_013002425.1 Gemmatimonadota bacterium | reverse complement strand
ACGGTCGATGATCGTCTGCGCACGTCAAACCCGAAGATCTTCGCGGCCGGCGATATCTGCTCGAAGTATCAGTTCACGCACACGGCCGACGCGCTCGCGCGGATCGTGATCGGGAACGCTCTCTTCTTCGGGCGCGGCAAAGCAAGCGCGCTTACGGTGCCCTGGGCGACCTACACGGACCCCGAAATCGCGCACGTCGGCCTCTATCCAGGCGACGCGAAGGAGCAGGGGATCGAGATCGATACGTATACGGAAGAGCTTTCGCACGTGGACCGGGCGATCCTCGACGGCGAATGCGGCCTCGTAAAGATTCACGTGCGCAAGGGGACCGACAAAATCGTGGGCGCCACGATCGTGGCGAAGCACGCAGGCGATCTCATCAGCGAGATCACGGTAGCCATGGCCGCGGGGGCGGGGCTCGGCACGATCGCGAAAGCGATTCATCCGTACCCGACGCAGGCCGAAGCGATCAAGCGGCTCGGCGACGCTTACAATCGAACGCGCCTCACGCCGTTCGTCAAATCGCTGTTCGAGAAGTGGTTTTCATTCACGCGATAGATCGTTCGTCCTGCGAGCGGATCGTTCGCCTACATTAGAATAAGGAACGACTGACATGATCGACCGGACACTCATTCTTGCCGCGGCGCTCGCTCTGCTCGCCTCTGTTTCACCGGCAGCGGCGGAGATCCACGACTCGTTCGACGAACTGCTCGCAAAACACGTGGCGAACGGTTCGGTCGACTACGCCGGCTTTCAGAAAGACGAAGCGGCACTGGACTCGTATCTCGCCGCGCTCGGGAAGAGCGACATCGCGAAGATGACGGCGGACGAGAAAATGGCGTTCTGGATCAACGCCTACAACGCGTTCACGATCAAGCTCATCCTGAACCACTATCCCGGCATCGAAAGCATCAAGGATATCCCGCGGGGCGACCGGTGGAACTGGGAAGGGTGGGTCGTGAGCGGCGAAAAGCAGTCGCTCGACGCGATCGAACACGAACTCCTGCGGCCGCTCGGCGATCCGCGCATTCATTTCGCGATCAACTGCGCGTCGTTCTCGTGTCCTGACCTGATCGCGGAAGCGTACCGCGCCGAGACGCTCGACGAGCAGCTGGATCGCGTCACGCGCGCCTTCTTCGCGAACGAAGAGAAGGGCCTCCGCTACGGCATGAAGAGCGGATTCCTGAGCGGCGAGAGCCCGACCGTGCAGGTGTCCGAGATCCTTTTCTGGTTTCGAGAGGATTTCGAAAGCGACGGCCGTGACCGCGTCGACTTTCTACTGCACTATGCTCCGAAGGAGGCGCAAACATTCATGGCCGAACACCGGGGCGACCTCAAGCTCAAGAAACTGGACTACGACTGGTCACTCAATGACAAATAATGGTAGGCTTTCGATCGATCGTCGTGCGGCCCCGCGGTCGCCGTGACAGTCGCGGCCCCCGCGGTCGCCGTCATGCCAGCCCAGTTCGAAGTGAGGTTTCCGTGATCCCGGCCGCCGCCCAAAACCGATTTCGCCTGATCGAAGGCGAACAGCTGCAGAGCGAATCCTTCGCCGAAGCCGTCGAGGCCGGTCTTTCCAGGGATCCGAAGCGCCTCGACTGCCGCTTCTTCTACGATGAAACGGGCTCTCTGCTCTTCGAGCAGATCTGCGAACTTCCCGAATATTATCTGACACGCTCGGAGCGTGAAATCCTCGAGGCGCGCTCGGGCGAAATCGCGCGACGTTTTCCGAGCGACACCGTGCTCGTCGAGCTCGGCAGCGGCAGTTCCGCGAAGACGGACCTTCTGATTTCGGCCTGGATCGCGGAACAC
>JABDJQ010000293.1 GCA_013002425.1 Gemmatimonadota bacterium | reverse complement strand
TTCCGTTCCATCTTCGAACACTCCGTTTGCCCGTCAGCCTCTCCGCCGCCGCTCTTGCTCTGCTCGTGTTGTCGTGTGCCGATCGCACGTCGCCCGAATCCTTGCCGCATATCGTGCTGATTCTGGCTGACGACATGGGCTGGGGCGATCTCGCGAGTTACGGGCACCCGATCGTAAAGACTCCGCATCTCGATCGGATCGCGAACGAAGGCTCCCGGTTCGACCAGTTTTACGTGCAGGCGCCGATCTGTTCGCCGACGCGCGCGGGCATTCTGACCGGACAGTATCCTGCGCGTCTTTCGATCTTCGTGGCGCTCGCGACCGCTGCGGGAAACGAAAGCGCCGGCATACCGGACTGGTTGGACCCCGAAGTTCCGACCATCGCCGACTCGCTCCACGCGCGCGGCTATCGAACCGCGGTCTTCGGGAAATGGCACCTCGGCCGGCTCGCCGGCGCGCCCGAGCCTGGCGCATACGGTTTCGACGAGCACCGCACCGTGAACAGCGCCGGTCCCGGGTGGGAGGACCGCGGCACCGAGAAGTTCCGCGCGCGTTCCACGGGTCTCATCGTCGACGAGGCGATTCGTTTCCTCGAAGAGTGCGAACGGGACGGCGTGCCCGGCTTTGTGAACTGCTGGACGCTGATCCCGCACGACAGCCTGGCGCCGACCGACGAAGAATACGCGCTCTACACGGACGCCGCGGTTACGCCCGTCACGTTTCCCGAACCCACCCGATCGTACCTTGCGAACGCGCCGCGACTGACGGCCCAGATGCGCACGTACTGCGCGGCCGTTTCCGGGCTCGACCGCGAGGTGGGACGCCTGCTCGACTACCTCGACGACGCCGGCATCGCAGATCGGACGCTCTTTCTCTTCACGAGCGACAACGGCCCCGACGATTATCACGTTTCGCGATCGAATCACGCCGGCGCCGGATCGACCGGCCCGTTTCGCGGCCGCAAGCGAAGCCTGTACGAAGGCGGCATCCGCATGCCGCTGCTCGTGCGCTGGCCCGGGCACGTTCCGGCGGGACGCGTCGATGACGAATCCGTGCTGACCGGCCTCGACATTCCCGCCACACTGCTCGGCATCGCGAGCGGATCCGACCGCGGCCGCCCCCCGGGCGGCACGCCGCATCAGGCGACCTTCCCCGGCGACGGGGTCGATCGTTCGGGTGCGCTGCTCGGCACGAGCGCAGGCGGGCGTCCGCCCCTCTACTGGATCTGGCCGGGCCGCCACCACGGCGCCGCACGGGACCGGTCGCCGGGACTCGCCGTACGGGACGGGCGATGGAAGCTGCACGCGGATCTCGAGGGGGCGCCGGCCGAGCTCTACGACCTCGAGGCCGATCCCGGAGAGTCGGTCAACAGGATCGACGAGGAACCGGAGATCGCCGATCGCCTGACGACGCTGCTGCGGACCTGGCACGCCTCCCTTCCGGCGCGTCCGGACTGATCGAGCCCGCCGCGCGGGCAGCCGATACGTGGAGAATGGAGAGAGGACGCATGCGCATACTCGTTACAGGCGGAACGGGCTTCACCGGCGCCGCGCTCACTCTGCGTCTGCTGAAAGAAGGGCACGACGTCGTCGTGCTCGACAACGGGCGCGGCATCCGGTTCGATCAACTGAAAGCAGAAGGCGCGGACATCAGACTGGGCGACCTGCGGAAACAGGAACTCGTCGAAGAGTGCGTCGCGGGGTGCGACGCCGTCTTTCATATCGCCGCGGCGTTTCGCGCCGTAAACCGCCCCGACGCGCACTACTACGACGTGAACGTGAACGGCACCAGGCAGCTCTGCGAAGCGTCGCTCGCGGCCGGCGTCTCGCGCTTCATCAACTGCTCGACGTGCGGCGTGCACGGCGACATCCATCCGGTTCCCGCGAACGAGGACGCGCCGATCCGACCGAACGACTACTACCAGCAGACGAAACATCTGGCCGAAGAGGTATTGCCCGGTTTTCACGATAGCGGACTGAACACGACGACGATCCGGCCGCTCGGCATCTACGGCCCCGGCGACCCCGGACGATTTCTGATGCTCTTTCGCGCCGTGAAGCGCGGCGTCTTCCCGATGTTCGGCGACGGCCGGACGCTGTTTCATCCCGTTTACATCGACAACCTCGTCGATAGTTTTCTACTCGCGCTCACACAGCCTCCCTCGCCGAACGGGAGCCGCACTTATCTCGTGGGCGACGAAGAGTTTCTTACGCTCGACGAGCTCGTGCGCGCCGTCGCCCGCTCGATGGGACGCGCCGTGCGCATCGTGAAGCTTCCGTACGCCCCGATGCACGCGTTTTCCGCGATCGTCGAAGGGATGTGCCGTCCGTTTCGAATCCCGCCCCCCCTCTTCCCCCGTCGCGTGTCGTGGTACAGGTCCGACCGCGCATTCACGATCGAGCGCGCGAAGAGCGAACTCGGCTACGAGCCCCGCATCTCGCTCGAAGAGGGCCTCGCACGCACGGCCCGCTGGTACGCGGAAAACGGCTTTCTCTAGACAGCCTCGATAGAAATCGCCTCGAGATTCCCGCGCCCGTCTCGACAGCCTGCACACGATTGCCTGCCCCGCCTTTAGCCCTCACCCGCCCTTCTGGTATAGTCTCTTCCGAACGAAAACCCGCACGCAGGAGCTGGCAACTTGGCGCATCATGTCCCGGTCCGATACGACGAACTCGTGCACGGATACGAAAACGGCACGAAAGAGAAACGCTACTTCCTCGATATCGACACGGGGGAACTGCACCCGATCTTCGTCGACATGATCGAACGCGGCGCGAACACCGAAGACGCGAAACGGATCGCGGCCGGCGTGGGCACGCGCTACTTTCTGCTGCCGTTCAAGAGCACGGGCGAAGGGTACGAGGAGATGGAGAACTTCATCGACTCCGTAGACGAAGAGAAGACGCGCGAAATGCTGACGAACGCGATCTCGGGCGACGGCGCGTTCAAGAAGTTCCGCCAGATCCTCGCGCTCTTTCCGCCCGATGAGGAGCGCTGGTTCCAGTGGAAAGAGGAGGACCAGCACGAGAAGGTCGA
Organism: Gemmatimonadota bacterium; assembly: GCA_013002425.1. Classification (GTDB taxonomy): domain Bacteria; phylum Orphanbacterota; class Orphanbacteria; order Orphanbacterales; family Orphanbacteraceae; genus JABDJQ01. The sequence goes on along the minus strand of JABDJQ010000293.1, from coordinate 11,162 downwards.
CGCGTTCCTGAAAGAATACGACATCGTGCCTGAGGACAGGCCGGACGTGCCTGAGGACAGGCCGGATGCGCCCGGGGATCAGTCATAGCCGCCACACTCGCCCTCATCGCCGTCCAGGTCATCTTCGCGATCAACTACGTCGCCTCGAAGCATGTGCTCACGGCAGCGCCGCCGCTCGCGTGGGCCGGCATACGCGTGACCTGCGCCGCGGCGATTCTACTCGCACTCGCGATCACCTCGCACGGACTGCGCGTTCCGAAGCGCGACCTCGCCCGGCTCGCGCTCTACGCGTTCTTCGGCGTCGCGCTGAACCAGATCCTCTTCACCGAAGGGCTCGCCCGCACGACGCCGGCACACTCCGCGCTTCTCAACACGACGATTCCCGTCTCGACGTTCTTCTTCGCCTTCGTGCTCGGGCGCGAGGCGATCACGAAGCTGCGCACGGGCGGCCTCGTCGTCGCGATGATCGGCGTGCTCGTGCTGCTGCGTGTCGAGAACTTCACGCTCTCACAGGAGACCGTGCTCGGCGACGTGCTGACCGTGTGCAACGCCAGCTCGTTCGGCCTCTTCCTCGTGCTCTCGCGCAACATCGCCCGCCGCTACCCGCCCCTCGTAACGACCGCCTGGACGATGTTCTGGGGCGCGCTGCTGATCGACTCTTACGGCTTCGGGGCCCTGCGCGACATGGACTGGACGCTGTTCCAGGACACCGGCATCGCGCTCGCGGCCGGTTTCGTGATCGTTTTCGCGACCGTGATCGCGTATCTGCTGAACTACTTCGCGCTCTCACGCGTCGAATCGTCGACCGTGGCGCTCTTCATCTATCTGCAGCCGATCCTCGCCACCGCGCTTTCGATCGGCCTCGGCCAGGAGAGCCTGACGCTGCGATTCGTGCTGAGCGCGGCTCTGATCTTTCTCGGGGTCTACGTCGTGAATGCCGAGGGGTTGCGCGCGCGGCGGCGGGCGCGGCGCGAGCAAAGAACGGCCGGGTAGGGTGCGTGGCGGAAATGCTCATGAAAAAGGCGGCGAAGCCGAAGCCCCGCCGCCATTGATTGATCACTCAATCGATTGACACTAACGAATCAGCGTCATCTTCTTCTGCTCTTTCTTGCCGTCGGCCTCGAAGAACATGAAGTAAACGCCCGACGACACGTCCTTGCCGCCGTCCGTTTTGCCGTTCCACGTCACTTCCTTCTCACCGGCCGACTGCACGCCGTTTACGAGCGTGCGGACGACGCGTCCGGAGACGTCGATGATCTGAAGCGAGACCGGCGCGGCGTTCGAAAGCGCGTACCGGATCTTCGTGGTCGGGTTGAACGGGTTCGGGGCATTCCCGATCAGTCCCGCGGATGACGGCAGCGTGCCGACTCCCTTGCCGAGATCGATGATCGTGTCGGGCTGCCAGTTCGCGTCACCGGTGTGAAACGTGCGAATGCGCACGTCGCTGCGTTCGGGGTCGATGACCCGGAAGCGCACGACGCCTACGTTCGCCTTTTCACGCGTAACGGCGCCGCTGAGCGTCGCCACGGTCACGTCCACCACGCCCTGCTCCGTGCGGTCGAACGGGCCGAACACGAGCGGATCCGCAAACAGATCGCCCGCCTCCCAGCCCTCGAACGCAAGACCCTGCGTGTCGTATTCGAGATCGAAATGCACCGCGTTCCCCGCGTTCAGCCGCGAGATGTCGACGCGCACCTCCATCACATCGTTCTTGAGCCGCCCGGACTCCGCTCCCGGAATATCGAGCGACGGACGCGCGCCGGCATTCTGTCCCGCGAGTGCGGGAACAGAGAAAGCCAGGGCGCTCAGGATTACAAGAGTACGTTTCATGAGTCCCTTCCTTTCTACGGGCATTTCGCGCCGGATGAAAGATGCGGCAGGTACAGGAGCGTGTCGAAGAAGTTCACGTCCGATGCCGGGTCGTTGTCGAAGTTGCCACAGTTCCCCGTCCCGACGTTCAACTCGGGCAGGTAGATGAAAGTATCCAAGAAGTTCACTTCGCCGTCACCGTTGATATCCGCGCTCCGCACGAGAATCACGTCGGCCGGAATGGCCGTGCTCGACACCGTAGCGCTGATCGCGAGCGTGCCGCAGCCGCCGACGTTGTGAAGCGTAACGGACGACTGGCCGTTCGAGTCGGTCGAATCCGTTCCCGCGATCACGATATTGTTCAGCCCGAGCGAGCAGAACTGCATGTCTCCTCCCGAGAGCGACGCTCCCGCGATCGAGAAGCTGATATCGCCCGCCGCGATCCCCTGAATCGGGGCCCCCGACCCGTCTCGTACCGTCACCGTGACCGTCATCGTGTCGGCGAGACCGTCCGGCGTCATGAACGCGCTGTCGGTTGCCGTTACGAACGACGAGTCGGCCGAAACCGAAATGCCCGTGACGTTCAGCGTGGCGGGAACGAGAAGCAGCGGGTCGGTCGCGTCGTTCGACGTGATCCGCACGTTCGCGTTGTACGTTCCCGGTGCAAGCGCTGTCGCGTCGAACGTGACCGTGACCGTGTCCGTTTCCGCGGGAGCCACCGTGCCGGAGACCGGCGCCAGCGAAAGCCAGTCGACTCCGTCGGCCGAAACCGTGACGTCGTCGATGAACCATCCCGCGAAGTTATTGAACGAACCGTCCGTCGTGTCGAAGTGGAACCGGAATTTCACCGTCTGTCCCGCATAGCTCGAAACATCGAACGAAGTCTGCTGCCATCCGCCGCTCGACCCGCTGACGCCGCTTCGAAGGGCGGTCCACGATCCGGACGAGTCCTGGATATCGACATTCACGAAATCCCAGCCCGACTCCGTCGTGTACGACTCGTAGAACGAGAACGTGAGCGGAGCGGAACCCGTGAGCAGCACCGAGGGGGACTCGAGCGTGTTCGAAATCCGGTTTCCGGTCGCGTAGTCGGCGCCCGCCAGGATTCCGCACCACCAGGCCGTGCTCGGAGAATTGCTGTTCGTCGTCTGCTGATGCCAGAGATCGTCCGTGCTGCCGTCGAGAAGCGCAGTCGACCAGCCGTTCACGCCCGACTCCATGTCGTCCGTAAAGATGGTCGCCGCCGTCTTCGAGAAGCCGTTCCGGCTTTCCCACATGGCGCGCGTGGCGTCCACGTTCGCGTACACGTCCGCGTTCGGTCCCGTCGTGCCACGCTCGATACCGGCGTAGACCGAAGGATCGACGATCGTGAACGGAGCGGCGACACCCGCGAGGTCGTACGTAAGCGGGCCGGTCCCGATGTTCGAGATGTAGAGGTCGCGCAGCTCCGTGCCGCCCACCGACGTATTCACGGTGAAAGAGGCCGGGGCGGTCGCGATTTCGGGCGAAAGCCCCACGAGCGCCGAGCAGTCGTGCCCGTGATTCGAAGCGCCGATGCAGATCTCGGTCCAGTTCGGCGTGCCGTTCGTCAGGTTGCCGTCGTCATCGTCGGCGATCAGCATCGAAAGCACCTGGTCCGGCTGGTTCGTCGGAAGCGTCATCGAACGTCCGTGATGCCAGACGTTGCCGATGATGTCGAACGCGTCCTGCGCCGTGTTCGTCAGCTGCAGCTCCTGCCACGCGTCCCATACGACGCCGGCGAGGATCTGGCCGCTGAAGTGGATCGCGCCCGTCCAGTCGCCCGGGTACTGCAGCGAGTTATCGCTGTCGCGAATCCCGCCCGTGCAGTTGTTCAGGAAGAAGCCGAGCCCGATGATCGACTCGTTCGTGAGCAGATTCGCGATCACGTCCGAGTTCCCTTCGTGAAGGTCGCTCGGAGGACTGCTCTGCGAGTTATAGATGCGGTGCGTGATGCCGTGACCGAATTCGTGATGCACGACATCCGAGAGCTCGCCCGTATTGCCGTAGGTGGCCGACGCCGAGCAGAAGTTGATGCCGTTGTAGTCGTACCACGCGTTTCCGGGGCAGAAGCCGTCGTTCCGCGAAATCGTGACCGGCATCTGATAGTCGATGTCGTCGAGGCCGGGACCCGGGTCGAGGTCGCGCAGGTATTCGTGCACGATATTCGTGAAGTAGAAGCACGTCACTTCATCGGCCTGGGCGTTCGAATTGTTCCAGTCGATGTCGAGCGTCGTGTCCGTCGGCTGCAGCGTGCCCGTCAGTTCGGGATCAGCCGCCGTGAAGTGGATGATGTCCGCCCACGGACCTTCGAGCGCCGCCGTCCACGGAGTCGGCGAACCGACCGTGATCTGCGCGTCGCCGTTCTCGTCCGTCGTGACGACCGTGCCGCCGAAGTCGACTTCGTGCAGCTGCAGGTCCTTGTCGACGAGCGAATTGCCGCAATAGTGCGGATCGAACGCTTCGCCGTGCACGTGCACGTCCGTCAGGAAGCGCATCAGATTCTCGCGGCGAAGGATCGCGCCGTCCTGCGCGTCGATCATCGTCGACCAGATGCCGCGCGGCGTGTCGACCCGCTGGCGCACGTCCCAGACGAGATGATAGGTAACGGCGCCGTTCGCCTCGATCGGCAGAATCTGCAGGCTCGCGCCTTCGTTCGTGTCGATCGTGTTATTGAAACCGATCGCGTTCCCCGCAATGAGTTCCGCCTGCGCGGCGGTCAACTGCGGCGTGGTGCTGATCTCGATCTCGGGGTAGAAGTCCGAACCCGCGACGAACAGGCGGCCCGTTTCCGTGAAGACCGCATGCGCGCGCCCCCCGTAAACCGGGATCCCTTCGTGCTCCTGATTGAAGACCGCGGACCATTTGCCGAGCGCGTTGTGCGTACTCGCCAGTACCAGGTCCTGGTCCCGCGTCATGAAGAGGTCGGTGTTGTCGTTGAAGAACCGGCGCGCCTCGGATTCCACGGCCGCTTCGGACGCGATGCCGGCCGTCAAAGCCACCCCGCTGCCGAATACCATGTGAGCCGTGCCCGTGGCCTCGTTCCTCTGAACCTGCCACGAACCGCCGTAGCGCGTCAGGAAGCCTTCCGCCCCCGGCGCCTTCGACCGCTCGGCCTGCATGTCTCTCGATTCCCAAAGTGGAGCGCGTTCTTCCTGCGGAAGTCGGATCTCCAAGCTCTGGACTTCCGGTACGGGAGCGAACGCGAATGCGGAGCCGGACATTGCGAGAATGCCGGCCACGGATCCCATCGCCACCCATAGTGAGCGCTTCGTACCCATCGAGCCTCCTTTCCTCATCGTCTTGATAAAGGGGACGGTCCGGCCGCGAGCGAGCGGGCCATCGTTCTGCACACGAAATTTCAATCGTTCTGAAACGGTTACACCCGGGGGGATCGGGTGCATGCGACATCCAGTAAGAATTGCTGAGATCGGCGAATTCGGCAATAAACCCGCACGATTGTTGCAATTATAGCAGATCGGACCACGCAGGCCAATCGATAGATGGTCTCGAAAGCCCCGGAAGCGGCCGTTTCGGGGCCGAACAGGACATTTCATCGCCAGCGTGCGACCGGTCATCGCCAGTGGGCGACCAGCTTCCAGTCGCTGAAGCGGAACAGCTGGCACCCCGCCCGCGGCCACTGGATGAAGATCGATTCGCCGTTCGGGTCGAGAGCGACCGAGAGCGGCGCGATATACTCGCGCTCCGAGATCGTGCCGCGCTTCGCCGTGCGGAAGCTCTTGACGACTTCGCCGGTTTCGATCGCGCGAACCTCGACCCGCGTCGCTCCCGTCGTATCGGGGCGGGTCGTCGAGGAGAACACGAGGGCCGCCCATTTGCGTGTTTCGATCCCGGCCCATCGCTCGAGGCGTTCCGCCGTCGCGATTTCGAACTCTGCCGGGAGCGCACCCGCCCCGCGCTTCGCACTGAAAATCGACAGGTCGACCGATCCCTCTTCCTCTTCCCGAGAGCGCATGCGTAGTTCGGATCGATCCCAGATCGAGACGTCCATTCCGCATCGCACGAAGATCTCCTCCCCGGCGAACGCGATCTCGGGCACGGTTCCTGCGCCCTCCACCAGAATGCTGTAGAGCGGACGTCGACGCACGGCGTCGTAAACCGTGACATGCGGCCGCTCCACGCCGGAGGCGCCGCCGGCGCTGAACGAAGCCGCGACGAGGGCCCCGTCGCCGCTCGATTCGATGACGCCCGGAAAGGGAATCGAATCCGAAAGCGCACGAACCCCTTTCGGTTCCGGCGTCAGCCTCTGCAGTTTCCCCATATAATGAGCGTAGATCGAGCCGTCGGGCGACCAGGCCACAGGACCGAGAAGCGTCTCCGCCGAAAGCGAAGTTGCGCTCGCGGCGAGAATCAGTATCGTAAGATAGAAGTGTCCGAGTCGATGCCCGAACCAAAGGAGAAATCGATGCATATCACCATCAAATATTGCGGTGCTTGAAACTACCTTCCCCGCGCCTCCGGTCTGGCGGCGCTCATCGAGAAGGAAATCGGAGTCAAAGCCGAGCTCATCGAAGGCGCCGGCGGCATCTATGACATTCACGCCGACGGGAAAGCCGTCTATCTCAAATCCGAAACCGGCGAGTTCCCGACCGAAAGCAGCATCATCCAGGAACTGAAAGCCCTCGCCGGCTGATATCGACCGGCGACCGCTCCGCCTTCGCTTCCGGATTCAGCCCACCGGCTTCCGATCTCCGCTCTTCCGCCCTTCCGGATTCCTCCCGCCCCCCCGCGGTTCGTCCGGGCGTGGATGGCGTGCCGGATGCGCGGCGAGCGAGACCAACTTGAGCCGGGGAGCCCTTCGGCGCACCGACTTCTTCTGCCGCTTCACGCAACAGAAGTGAGCAACCACTCACCCGACGACCTTCCAACATCAAGGGCGGACCGGCCAGGGATCGCGAAGCCGCGCATTCGACACGCCATCTACGCCCCCGTCGAAGCCGCCCCTAATCCATATGCGAATCCACATGAACCGTCAGATCCGCCAGCCGGTTCGTATAGCTTCCGTATTCGTTGTCGTACCATCCGAAGATCTTCGCGTGCGTGACGGGAATCCGGATCACGTGGTTCTTCATATCGCCCAGCACCGCCTGGTCGAGCCCGGGGATCGCTTCGAGATCGATCGTCACGAAACCCGTACGCGTGTGCGTCTCGAATCCTTCGATCACGACCGCCGCGTTCTCGCCGATCATGTCCGACGAAACGTTCTGTTCGCGGTTCAGAACGAGCATCCCGCTCTGCGGACCGCTCCCCGCTTCGTCGAACACGTTCAGCAGCGCCTCGCGGTTCATCGTCGGTTCGCCGTTTGCGTCGAGTTCCGAACGGAACGTGAGATTCAAGATGATCAGCGACCCCGAATTCAGCGGGACACGCACGGAATCGGCCATGAAACCGATCTGGCGAATGGACGGAATCACTTTTTCGAGAGCAGCAGCCGCATTCGTTGACGTGAGAATGATGTTGTTCAGAATGCTTCGCGTTTTGCGCAGATCCTTCGCGCCCGCCGCGGGCACGCTGTCGAGAACGCTCTGCGTGTTCGTCGTCGCGTGAATCGTCGACATCGAAGCGGTCATGATCGAATCGACCGAGTACGCGTCGATCAGCGCCTTCATCGTGTGCGCGAGCGCGGTGGTCGTGCACGAGGCGGCTGAAATCAGATGATGCTTCGCGGGATCGTACGCCTCGTGATTGACGCCGTAGATCAATACGACGGCGTCGTCGGGCATGTCAGACCCCTTCTCCTTCGGTTTGAAGTCGGCGCTGTTCATGACCTTCTGCGCACCGCTCGCGAGATGACCGCGCAGCGAACCTCTCTCGCTTCCCTGCGGCACGGTGGGATCGTTGAAGGCGCCCGTGCAGTCGACGACGATGCGCGCGTTCTCGTCCCCCCAGCCGATCTCGGCCGGGTTCCTGTTCTTCCGCAGCAGTTTGACCGGCACGCCGTCGATCCTGAGTTCGCCCGTGTCGGCGTTCTCGATCCGGATGCAGCGATCCGCGTGCCGTCCCTTCAGGAAGTGGTGCAGACGTCCGTACGTCGAGTCCTTTTCGATAGTCTGACAAACGGCGTCGAGATCGAGACCGACTTCGCGCCCCGTGTTCACGACGATCCTGTCGAAGTGCTTGCGTCCGACGTGATGCCAGAGTGTCAGTTTTCCGATGCGTCCGAGGGAGTTGATCCCCAGGGTCTTGACCGCCAAAGGTAATTCCTCCTGCGCTACAGTCCCGAGAGTTTCCTGGTGAGTTTGATTTCGTGTTCTCCGCAATAGACCGAACCATCATACCCGCTGATGCCGAGCATGTCGCCGCTTCGAATGACCTTTTCGCCGATGCGCGACTGCTTCGCGTGCTCGTCGACGATCAGGGAGCGACAGCCGACCACGCACGTACGTCCGATCCGCTGCGCCGCCACGGCCGCGTGCGACGTGCAGCCGCCGCGTGATGTGAGAAGGCCGTCCGCGAGGAAGATCATCGACATGTCGTCCGGCACGGTATTCGGCCGGATCAGGATGATCTTGCGGTCCGGGTGCTTCTCCCGATATCGAAGGATCTCTTCTTCGCTGTGCGCCGCGATCCCGCAGAGAGCGCCGCCGCCGACGCCGATTCCGGACGAGAGGTAGCTCTGCTCGAGTTCCTCCGTCCGCGCGAACGCCGTCACTTCGCTCGACTCGGCCGTGATGATTTCGCGCGTCTGCAGCACGTAGAGCGAGTCGGCGTTCTCGTCTTCGAACGTAAACTCCATCTCCTGATGGTTATAGCCGCGCTGCTCGACGAGTTCCGTCGCCATATGAAGCAGACTTCCGTAAATCTCGGGGAACGAAGCTTCGAGCGATTTCTCCGCGGCGCCGCCGTCGAGATGGCGCTGCTCTTCGCTGATCGGGAACGTCTCGACGAGTCCGCGCACCACATCCTCCCCCTGGCTTCGCAGCACGAAGTCGCCGTAGAGGGAGACGCCGTCGGTCGTCTTGCGCGGATTGCGCGTGAAGATCACGCCGGTGCCCGAGCGTTCGTCGAGATTCCCGTACACCATCGCCTGCACGATGACGGCGGTTCCCCAGTCGTTCGAAATGTTCATCTCGCGCCGGTACACCTTCGCGCGGTCGCCGTTCCACGAGTCGAGCACGCCGTCGATACTGTAGCGAAGCTGCTCGAACGGATCTTCGATGATCTGAACGCCCGCCTCGAGAATGGCCTTCTTGCAGGCCAGCGCGATCTCGCGAATCTGTTCCACCGTAAAGAATCGCTTCTTGGTAATCGAGTAGCGGCTCTTGTAGCCTTCGAACAGTCTGTCGAACACGTCCTGCTGAATCCCGTACGAGATCCCCCAGCACTGCAGAAAGCGCCGGTAGTTGTCCCACGCCGCCCACGCGAAACGAGGCTGCTTCGACTGCGCCTCGGCGATCTCCTCGTTGATCCCCGCGTTCAGAAACGTGTCGAGAATCCCCGGCATCGAAATCGCCGAGCCGCTGCGGACGGAAAGGAGAAGCGGATTTGCGGGGTCTCCGAAGCGTTTCCCCGTCCGGTACTCGACATCGCGAATGTGCGTCCGGAGCACGTCGAGGCTGTGCTCCGTCAACTCCCCGAACTCGCGCAGCACGTCGTAGCAGCGATACACTTCGGTCGTCAGAATGAAACCGGCGGGCACGGGAAAGCCGTAGTCCGCCATCTTGCGCAGCCCGAATCCTTTATGCCCGAAAAAGATGGGGTCGTTGTGCGGCACGTCCTGTCCGAAGATGGGCGCGAAACATTTGTCGATGTCGTAACTCATGAGCAGGTTACGCACGGGGCGGCTCAGCGTTCTCGCTTCGTACTGCAGCGTCTGGAGAATGCGCGCGATCAGATTGTCGAGCTGCTGGAGGCCGAAGCACGTGCTGATCTGTTCGCGCAGAAACGTTTCAAAAAACTTGTACGCGCGGTCGCGCCCGGCGGAAGTCCCCTTCTCGTCGGCAGGCACATAGTGAAGCGCGATGCGATCGGCGTCGATCTCGTACACGGAAGTGAACTGGTCGCGAATGATCTCGCGCAGCGTGCGCGACGTGAACTGAAAGATGTTGATGAACTGGTCGATCGAAAGATGACCGAGACCGAGGCCCGACTCGAGCATGTCGCGCCGCCCCGCGAGCTCGCGCGCGTGAATACCGTCCGCGCGAAGCGAACGCTCGAACAGCAGAATCCAGTGCAGGATGCGCTTGATCCCCCGCCGCGTCATGTAGCGCAGGTTTTCCTTTTCGAGAAGCTCGTCGAAGAGCGCGGTTCCGAGCGCTTCCAGCCTGTACGTAAGGCCCAGCGCTTCGACTTTGCGGTTCACGAAACGGCCGTACATCGACGGAATCCCGGCCGCCAGGTGTCGTTTCTTATAGATGTCTTCGCTCGACTTCGCGGGTTCGGGGTCCAGAATGACGTCGCGCAGCTCTTCCAGAATCGGAATCAGGTGTTCGAGCGCGCGCAGCACTTCCTTCCCCTCGAGGGCCTGGCGCAGCATGACGCGCGACGTCCGACTGATGAGCGCGCTCTGCTCCATGGCTTCGAGCGCTCCGCGCCCGGTCAGACGATACTTCTGATCCATGAGATAGTAGAGTTCGACCGAGAGCTTCGCCTTTTGAACGGCGACCTCGGAAGCGTCTTTCACTTCGTCGATCAGCCCCGTCGCCGCCGCCGCGGTCGAGTTGATCACGACGTCGGGGAACACGCCCTTCTCGCGTCCGACGACCGAAAACACTTTATGCATGTCGCGAAAGTGATCGGTATCGGTGCTGAGGCGGGAGAACACTTCGTCAGGCAGGAACGAGCGCAGAGGGCCGCGATCGCCGGACGCCCAGTACTGGAACGTCGCCTCGAGAAAAGGCACGAGCCTCGTAGAACTCTCGACATGACACTGCTTGCGAAGGAAATGGGCGAGTTCGTCCTGGCGCGAGCAGAGCTCGTCGAGCCTTGTCGACACGTCGCGAATCCTTCCTTCGGCGCCGATTTCGTTGAAGTAGATCGGCATCAGTTTGCCGAGCTGTTTCACGAGATTGTAAACGGGGCGCACGTCGGCGTTCAGGAGAAGCGCCATCTCTTTCTGCAGCAGGTCGGTATCGCTTACGAACACGCCCCCCATGCGCATGTGCACGACGAGCGCCGCGAGCAGACGCTTCATGCGCGGCGGATCGAGGCTGATGAGTTCGATCCACGAGCGGATGTTCGGTACGTGGGCCGGGTTCACCTTGTATCGCCACAGTTCGTCGACGCCGCGTATGTCGGGGCTCTCGAAACCGTGCTCGATCATACGGTCGATCAGCTTCCGAATGAGCTCTTCGTCGCCGCCGCGGAGCACGTCC
>JABDJQ010000277.1 GCA_013002425.1 Gemmatimonadota bacterium | reverse complement strand
GATCCTGGCCGAGGAAGGAGTGTCCGCGCTCTTCCCGATGGAAACGCACGCGATGCTCGAAGCGCGCGCTTCGTTCATGGAAGTCGAAGATCAGTTGCACGCTCTCGCGAAGACCGCCGACAACGGCTACGTGCGCGTCCCCGAAAACCTGCAACTGAAACTGCAGGAAGCGTCGCAGATGATGTGGGACGTCGCGATGGGATTCCGTGTTCCCAAACCCGAGGTCGAGGTCGTTCCGAATCGTTCGATCGGTCAGTTGAAGGGCGTTTCGTTCGATCTCCGCAGAATCTCGTACGGGAGTCTCGACGAGCAGGGATTCGATCTGGACGTAGTGCATCAAAAAATAGCGTGGGCGATCTGCAACGAGATTATCTGGGCGCGGAACGGTTACAGGGCGTACCAGTAGGGCGTACGTGCTTGCTGGTTCGCGAGGATGCTGCCTTCTGTCGGGAGGCGGGTCCTGTCGCGCACGAACACCCCGGTCTCGTCAGGCTCGACCGGGGTCCCCGTCCGGCGCGCCACCCGCCAGGACTGGAAGCAACTCCTCGCGAACAGGAACACGTTCTTTGAGGCGTTAAGAAGAGAAGAGAAGATCCGTTGTGTGTCAGGCGCCGGCCGCGTCGAGAATCGCGCGCATCGCCGCCGGCCTGTCTTCGTGGTTGTACACGGCAGAACCCGCTACGAGCAGTTCGGCCCCGGCGCGCGTCACCAGACCGGCCGTTTCCGGCGCGATCCCTCCGTCGACTTCGATCAGATAGTCGTACCCGCGCTTCGCGCGAATCGCCGCGGCCTCTTCGATCTTCGGAACGACCTCCGCCATAAACTCCTGGCCGCCGAAGCCGGGAAAGACCGTCATCAGCAACAAGAGGTGAATCTCGCCGAGGTACTCTTCGACTCGCGCGAGCGGCGTGTCGGGGTTGAGCGCGATACCGGGTTTCGCGCCCGCGTCGCGAATGACGTCGAGGGTGGCCCCGAGGTCTTCGCATGCTTCCACGTGCACGGTGATCCAGTCGCTTCCCGCCTTCGCGAACGCAGGAACGAGATGCGCCGGTTCGCGCACCATCAGATGCGTGTCGAGTATTCTGTCGCTGAGTTTGTCGATCGCTTTCACGATAAAAGGACCGAACGTGAGGTTCGGAACGAAGCGGCCGTCCATGACGTCGAGATGGAGAATTTCGAGCGGCCCCGCCTCGACCGAACGAATCTCCTCTTCGAGTTTCGAGAAATCCGCGGAAAGAACGGACGGCAGTACTCGAGTCTTAAAAGAATTCATGAGACCTCACTGTTAACGCATCGACCAGGAATCGAAAGGACGCCCGGTCATGCGCGCGCGACGTTACATCCACTTCGACGCCCGCCGCGCGCCTAGGGAGACGTCACTTCCACTTCGACACTCGTGCCGCGCGCGATGCGCGTTCCGGGCGGCGGCGTCTGGCCGACGACGACGTTTCTCTCGGCGCCCTCCAGGTCCTTGTACGTGACGCGCGCGAGGCCGATCCCGAACAGATCGAGATGCCGGCGCACGTCGTACTCCTTGCGCCCGCGCAGGTTGGGCATCAGAAAGGCCGAGTTCTCGGGCCCGAGGCTGACGAGCAGATGCACGTCGGCGCCCGACCGAACGTCGGTTCCCGCCACGGGATCGCTCGCGATCACCTTGTCGCGCGGGACATCGTCATGCGGCACGCTGATCACGTTCTCGGCCTTGAGGCCGGAGCGGTTCAGCACGATCCGCGCTTCGCGCACACCCTGGCCTCCCACTTCGGGCACGAGCATCCGCTCGACGCCTTCGGAGATCGTCACGTGAATGCGCCGTCCCTTCTTCACGCGCTCGTCAGGTTCCGGGCGCTGCGTGATGACGGTGCCGGAATCGCTGACGGCGTCGAAGACCGTGTTCTCGACGACAAGATAGAGCCCCTCCCGTTCGAGCAGCTCGTGCGCATCCGTTCGATGGATGCCGACGATAGCGGGCACGACGACTTCATCACCCTGTCCTGTCAGCACGTGCATCGCAAAATCGAAAACGAAATAGCCGCCGACTGCGGACAGAATCGCAACGACCACGATCTTTCCGAGCGCTTTCAAGAACTTCATACGGTCACTTCCGACATCATGGAGTAGATCTCTTTCTGAGACGTACGGCAAAAGCGCCGTCACCGGGGTGCACCTCCGGAACGAGCCGGAGGGTCCCGCTTTCCTCGACCGTCCCGACGGGAAGCGGCCGCGCCGGACGCTCGCGCGCGAAGTCGTCGCGCGTCTCGAGGAAATCGTAGATCACGTCGTCGTTCTCTTCGGGCTCGGTCGTACACGTACTATAGAGAAGGAGGCCCCCGTCCTCAACGAGTTCGGCCGCGCTCGCCAGAAGCGATCCCGCGAGGCGCCCCAGACGCGGAATGTCGTCCGGCTGAATACGCCATCGAAGATCCGCATGCCGGGCCATGGTGCCGAGGCCGCTGCAGGGCGCGTCGAGCAGCACGGTCTGAAAACGGCGATTCAGAGCGGGCGCCAGCGCGTCCATCGCGAGCACGTGCACCCGGCCGAGTTCCGCACGCGCCCGGTTCTCGAGCAGGCGCTTCAGGCGCGAGGGCGAACGGTCCGCGCCGACCACGATCCCGAATACCTCGCTTTGCGACGCGAGCGCGATGAGCTTCCCTCCCGGCGCCGCGCAGAGGTCGAGAAGGGACGTCGTGCGCTCCGGCGGGTCGGCCATGGACGTGACGAGCGCGGCGGACGGATCCTGCACGATGACGTCGCCGCGCGTGAACGACTCGAGCGTACGCGGATCGGTGCCGCCGGGCAGCAGGAGCACGTCGCGATGCAGTTCGCTCTGCGCGAAACGGATTTCGCGGGCGCGCAGTTCCTGCTGCGCCGCCTCACGCGATCCTTCGGCAAGCACGCGAAGCGCGAGCGGGGGCGTGCGGTTGCTCGCGACCCTGCGCGCGCGTGCGGTTTCGGGCCCGAGCCGCTTCACCCAGCGCTCGGCGAGCCAGCGCGGACACGACTCTTCCGCGACCAGATGACCGACGGGATCGTCTTCGAGAGCGGGCAGGCCGGCCGGAATCCCCTCGCGCAGGTAGCGCCGCAGAATCGCGTTCGTGAAACGCGAGGCGCTCTCGCCCCCGCGCCGGCGCGCCAGCCGCACGGCTTCGTTGACCGCCGCGTGTGCGGGTACGCTCGTCAGGAACAT
>JABDJQ010000263.1 GCA_013002425.1 Gemmatimonadota bacterium | reverse complement strand
GCTGGAACAGATCGGGAAGCGCCTGAAACTGTCCCGCGAGAGAGTCCGCCAGATCAAGGAGCAGGCGATGAAGCGTCTGCGCCAGTCCCAGGACGCGCCGGCGCTGCGCAGCTACCTGACGAACTGACGAATGGCTTCACCCGGCCTTCGGCCGGTTTTCATAGAGAGAAGCGGGAGGTCCGAAAGGGCTTCCCGCTTTTTGCTCGAGTGGACCGAAATTGACCGCACGTTCGGCGAGAAATTGATCGGCCGGTCGTTTCCTGTCCACCCCGCGCCCCTTCACGGGGCCCCGCCTCTGCTTCGTAGATCTCCCTGATTCAATCTCTTACGTCGGAATCAAGCCGAAGCCGCACGCCGGGCACGCCTCCTGCAATGCATGCGGGCATCAAGGAGGTGCCCATGTCATCCAGACGGCACGCAACAGCAGGTGAAAACGAGATCTGGTTCCCGCACGGCCTGGTCGGGCTTCCGGGATTGACACAGTTCTCGCTTCATCGCGTGGAGATCGACGGACCGTTCTCGATTCTGCAGAGCGAAGAGAGGGACGCGATGCGGTTTCCGCTGATCGACCCGCTGCTCATTCGTCCCGATTACGAAGTCATTCTTTCGCCGGAAGAACTGTGCGAACTGGGCATCGCCGAGCGTCGCGACCTCGCGGTCTACGCGATGCTGCACGTCCCGTCCGACGCCTCGGGCATCACAGTGAATCTGCGCGCGCCGATTCTGATCTCTTCGACGAAACGAATCGGCATGCAGATCATTCCGAAATCGAACTCCCTTTCCGTTTCCGCTTCGCTCGCACAGGAACTGCGAAGGGAAGAAGCCGAGGTGCTCCTTTGAACACGACGAAGACAGTGGTCATTACGCGACGTCAGGGGCAGAGCATTCTGGTCGGCAACAACGTCGAAGTCATGGTCGAAGGGATCACGGACGACACGATCACGTTGCGCTGCTATTCGCCGTCGGGCATGGCGATCGCCGAGCGCGAAGTCGTCGAGCAGATCGCGAACGCGAATCGCAAGTCGGCGCTTTCGCGCGTTCCCACGATGGAAGATCTCTGCACGCTTCTGGGAGGTGAATAATGTCGAACCGGGCAACGGGCGAACGCCTGCTCGCATCGTATCGCAAGACGGAAGCACTGCTGCGCGGCGCGCTCGAAGAAAAGCCGGACTGTCCTGATCTGATCGCGCAGCTGGGCAAGGCGATCGCGCTGCAGGGCCGGACCGAAGACGCTCTCGAGTGCTATCTCGCGAGCCTCG
The DNA here is from genome assembly GCA_013002425.1 of Gemmatimonadota bacterium. Lineage (GTDB taxonomy): Bacteria > Orphanbacterota > Orphanbacteria > Orphanbacterales > Orphanbacteraceae > JABDJQ01. The sequence goes on along the minus strand of JABDJQ010000263.1, from coordinate 1,380 downwards.
AAATCGATCCAGCGCAGCCGGGACTGCTGATCCGGACGGGCGACCTGTACGCGGGCGAAGGATGCTTCGAAGAGGCGCTCCGTTTTTACGAGCACTATCAGCAGCTCTGCCCGGAGCGCGCGCGCGGCTATCGAAAGATGGGCGACTCTCTCCTGGTGCAGGAGTATATCTGGTCGGCCGCGGACGCGTATTCTCTGGCGCTCGATCGAGAGCCCAACAACCCCGAACTTCGCGATCGACTCGACAAGACAGTCGAACTTTGCCTGATGGATTTCTAGTACGGTCCGATCGTTCAATATCTGCGCTCAAGGGCTTTTGTTTCCTCGTCGATGATGCCGCTAGAACGAGGGGTAACGGTCTTCTCGCATCACGAGTGAGAGCAGCAGGTAGAACATGGGAGACCCGAAAAAGAAAGCGCCCGCGGGGAAGTCGAAGAAACCGGCGACGGACGACGAGCGCGTATCGTGGAAGATCCTCCGCGTCAAGCGCCGGATCAAGGCGGGGTACTACGATCGCCCCGAGGTGCGTGAGGACATTCTCGATCTCCTTCTCGAAGCCTTCATGAACGGAAAACGGTAGACGTTCTTGATTGACCCTCCGATCCGCTCCCCGTAGAATGCGCGCGTAGTCAATTGCGGCGGGGAGGCGAGTGGTAGTGGATCCTTTTCAGACTGTTCCTTATCTTGACATCACGATCGGGAAGAGGGTCAACAACAAGGTCTATCGTGCGGAGATCGAACGTTGCGACGCGCGCAACCTGATCCTCCACGTGGCCGGCTTCGACCCCCTTCATTTCGTCGACCTGCTGAAAGGTACGCCGGTCTGTCTGCGCGTTCCCGTCAACGGTTCTTACTCCTTCGCCCGATCCAAACTCGCGAAACACTTCAAGAACAGTTCTCCTTATGTAGTTGTAAGGCGCCCCGACGATCTGGTACCAATTGTTCGAAGCGGACGTTTCCTGACGGAGCAGCGGGTCGAGATCAGCTACGAGCCGGTCGTTCCCGCGATCGTGAAGGCGGGAGCGAAGGAAGGCGGCGACAGCTGGGGATACCTGACCCTGTGCGGTCTCCCCGAGCCGTTCGACCGGGGGACCTCGCTGCGCGTTTCGTGGCACGACGGAAGAGAACGCGAGATGACGATTGTCGTTTGCGTGGCTGCGATCGGACGCGATCCGGACGACGAGGATCGCTACGCCGCGAGCGTTCGAATCGACGGGTTGAGCGACGAGCAGAAGGACGGGCTGCTTCGCCTTCTGCTGGCGCCCGGGCCCGAAGCGGATGATGATCGTGACGAGGACGAGGACTAGACCAGGAGGTTGGGATGGCAGGGAAGAAGCGCCAGGTGTTGCTCGTTTCGGATGAAAAGAGCGTTCGCTGGACT
>JABDJQ010000255.1 GCA_013002425.1 Gemmatimonadota bacterium | reverse complement strand
GCGTCTGTCCCTCGGTGTAGTAATACCCGTCCTCGTGAAGATGTACGATGATGTCGTTCAGGACGTTGGCGTTATACTGAATCGCGCCCGTCGAGTCGAGAATGCTGTGGCGCGCGGCGGTCGTGTCTCCGGTGACCGCGTCGAGCACGTAAACCGTGACGGTCGAGGCCGGCGCGCGCAAGGGGAGCGCGAAGAGCAGGGCCATGCCGATTACGACAGCGAAAGTACGTCCTGTCCGGCGCATCGAGTCCTCGTGGGTAGCGGGCAGCGGTTCAAGGTTCGCGGGAGGCGGGAGAGTCTTCATTATAACAGAATCGAGGCTCTGAAAACCGCAGCGGATACGGCTTTTCCAGGAGAAGTGAGGCGCTCGTCATGATCGAAACCTATCTGACTCACCTCGAGTGCGGATTGACCGGCAAGCGTTACGACGCCGACCGCCTCCAGAATCTCTCCGAGGCGGGCAAGCCGCTGCTCGCGCGCTACGACCTCGCCCGCGCGGCGCGCGCCGTAGACCGGGACGCCCTCGCTCATCGCGAGGAGACGCTCTGGCGTTATGCCGAACTCCTTCCCGTCCGCGACACGCAAAGTCGTATCTCGCTCGGCGAGGGGTATACGCCGCTTCTGCGCGCACGCGCTCTCGGACGTGAGATCGGCCACGACAGACTCTACATCAAAGACGAAACCGGCAACCCCACGGGTTCCTTCAAAGCGCGCGGCCTCGCGCTGGCCGTTTCGCGGGCGAAGGAACTCGGCGCACGATCCGTCTCCGTGCCGAGCGCGGGGAACGCCGCCGGCGCGACCGCCGCTTATGCAGCACGAGCCGGACTTCCCGCGCATGTTTTCATGCCGCGCGACGTTCCCGAGCTCTTCGTGCACGAGTGCCGCGCGCTCGGCGCCGAGGTGCGCCTGGTCGACGGGCTCATCCATGACTGCGGAAGGGTCGCCGCGGAAGAAATCGCAAGGAACGCCGGCCGATTCGATCTTTCGACTCTCAAGGAACCGTACAGGCTCGAGGGGAAGAAAACCCTCGGTTACGAAGTCGCCGAGCAGATGCAGTGGACACTTCCCGACGTCGCGATCTACCCCACCGGCGGAGGCACGGGGCTCGTCGGAATGTGGAAGGCTTTCGATGAAATGGAGGCGCTCGGGTGGATCGACGGAAAGCGCCCGCGCATGATCTCCGTGCAGTCCGACGGGTGCGCACCCATCGTCCGCGCTTTCGAGCGCGGGGACGAGTTCGCGAAACCGTGGGAGGGCGCACGCACGATCGCGGACGGCCTCCGTGTTCCCGTGGCCGTCGGCGACTTTCTGATTCTGCGCGCTGTTCGGGAGAGCGGAGGGTGCGCCGTTTCCGTGAGCGACGACGCGATGCGTGAAGAGGTGTATCGCATCGGCCGGACCGAAGGGGTCTTCGCCGCGCCCGAAGGAGGGGCCACCCTGGCCGCGCTGCGCAGGCTGAAGGAGTCGGGGGCGATTGCGCCGGATGAGTCCGTCGTGCTCTTCAACACCGGCTCAGGGATCAAATATCACCACATCATCGACTGAGGAGGGGCTGCGGTTTCCGATTCTCTTTCTCCCTTATTGTCTGCCGGTCCCCCTCGCGCGCGATGGGCGAGGGGCGAGGGGAATCCGGACGCGCGAGCGAGCCCGAACGCGAGCAGACCAAAGGGATAGCGAGAAACGTTCAGGCCGGTGCGTGGAAGATTCGCGCGCGCTCAGACCACGCGGACGGCGATGACCCAGTAGCGCAGTTTGTCTTCGGTAAGGTAGGACTTCTCTTCGCGGTCGAGCGCGAGCGTTTCCACGGGCTCGATTCTTCTTCGCAGGTCGAGCATCGTGTCAGGCCCCTTGAAGAAGAGAACTTCGCCGAGAGGCCGAAGCAGCAGCTCCATCGTGCGCAGATTCTTCTCGCTGCTCGGCACGCCGCGGCTGATCACGAGATCGGCCCATCGAAGCCGGGCCTCTTCGAGGTTTTCGCCGCGCCCCTCCCACACTTCGGTTCCCCAGAGCTTGAGCGCTTCGACTGCGCGGGTCATGAAGTAGCATTTCTTGGCGTGTGATTCGAGCAGGGCGACCTCGAGGTCGGGGCGCAGGATTTTCCACGTCATCGCGACGATGCCGCTTCCGGCGCCGAAATCGACGACACGCGCGCCTTCTTTCGGGGCGGCGAAGGCGAGCCCCGCGATCGCGTCGTAAATATGGTTCTCGACCAGGCGTTCCGGGTCCAGGTCCCGCTTCGAGAAGAGATGGATTTTCTCTCCCTTGTCGCGAATGAATTTGATGAGGTCGCCGAGACGCGCCTCGGCGTTCTCGGGGGGCGAGATCCCGCGCTTCGCGGCGAGCTGAACGGCGCCTCGTGTCAGTTGACGGTTCAAGTGGCCGCCGCCTCTCGTTCGCCTCTGTCCAGATAGACGATAAGAAGCGCCAGGTCGGCGGGCGTTACACCCTCCACGCGGGACGCCGTGCCGATGCTTTCGGGGCGATAGCGGCCGAGCTTCTCGAAGCCCTCCCTCGAAAGACCGCGCACGCGCTCGTAGTCGAAATGCGCGGGAATACGCCGGTTGTTCATGCGGCGCACTTTCTCGACGGCTTTTTCCTGGCGCTCGACGTAACCCGCGTACTTGAGGCGCACTTCGGCCTCGCTTCGCACGGCCTCTTCGGGAGCGGGCGCGTCGCCCCGGCACGCCAGGATGTCGGCATGACCGATGCCGGGCCTGCGGAGAATCGCGGCGAGCGTCGTGCCCGGCTTGATCGCGGCGCGATCGAAGCGGGCGTCGAGCGAGAGCGCGTCGTCACGCCCGATACGCGTCCTTTCGAGATGCGCGATCTCGGCGCGCACCGCCTCGTCCTTCGCGCGGGCGGCTTCGGCGTGCGCCTCGTCCAGCAGCCCGATCCGCGCGCCGAGCGATGACAGACGAACGTCGGCCGTGTCGTGTCGAAGCAGCAGGCGATGTTCGGCGCGCGAAGTGAACATCCGGTACGGCTCGGTCGGAATGCACGTAATGAGGTCGTCGATCAGAACGCCGATATACGCTTCACTCCGTTCGAGGACGATCGCGCCCTCGCCTTTCAGTTTGCGCGCGGCGTTGATCCCCGCGATCAATCCCTGCGCCGCGGCTTCCTCGTAGCCCGACGTGCCGTTCATCTGCCCGGCAAGATAGAGGCCCTCCACCGCCTTCGTTTCGAGCGACGCGCGGATCTGATCCGTCGGGAAAAAATCATACTCCACGGCATAGCCGGGGATCTTCATCTCGCAGTTTTCGAGGCCGGGAATCGTGCGCAGCATCGCGACCTGGGCGTCTTCGGGGAGCGAAGTCGAAAGCCCGTTCGGATAGACGAGATCGGAGTCGCCGCCTTCGATCTCGAGAAACACGTGATGCGAGTCGTTCTCTTCGAACCGCACGATCTTGTCTTCGATGCTCGGGCAGTAGCGCGGTCCCGTGCCTTCGATCCGGCCCGTGTACATCGGCGACCGGTGAATCTCGCCGCGAATGACGTCGTGGGTCTTTTCGCCGGTGCGCGTGATCCAGCACGAAAGCTGGGGGCGGTCGATGCTCCGCGTGCGAAACGAAAACGGCCGCGGCGGATCGTCGGGCTTCTGCTCGACCGTGCGCGACCAGTCGATGCTCGACCTGGCGATGCGCGGCGGCGTGCCGGTCTTGAGGCGCGACGTCCGAAAGCCGAGCGCGCGCATCCTGGCGC
>JABDJQ010000249.1 GCA_013002425.1 Gemmatimonadota bacterium | reverse complement strand
GCTTCACGAGGTCGATCATGCGGTCGGCAGCGGCACGGTCGGGGCAGCCCATGTCGTTCGCGTCGACATCCGCGCGCGTTACGGTTTCGCGATCGATCGCGCCGGCCGCCACGTCTTTCACGTGCGTGACATACGCCACGATCTCGATTCCGGCCCGCTCGCTCAGCAGCTTCCGCGCGATCGCTCCCGCCGCCACGCGTCCCACGGTCTCCCGCGCGCTCGCGCGGCCGCCGCCCTTCCAGTTGCGAATGCCGTATTTCGCGTCGTACGTGTAGTCCGCGTGCGAGGGGCGATAGACATGCTTCATCTCTTCGTAGTCTTTGGAGCGCGCGTCCTTGTTCGGGACGAAGAGCGAGACGGGGGTTCCGAGCGTTTCCCCTTCGAACACGCCCGACAGGATCTGCACTTCGTCGGTCTCTTTCCGCTGCGAAACGAGACTCGTGGTGCCCGGCTTCCGGCGGTCGAGATCGACCTGGATTTCCCCGGCCGTAATCGCGAGCCGAGGGGGGCATCCCTCGAGGACCACGCCGACGCCTCCGCCGTGCGATTCCCCCCAGGTCATGATTCGAAAGAGCTTACCGAGTGTGCTTCCCATGGGGGCGATCATAGGCGGGGGGCCGGAAGCGGTCAACCGATCTTGAGCCTCCCGAGTCCCCGTGATACCCTTCGAGATTGCATGGATCACGACCGATAACCCCTCAGGAACGATCGAGGAGAGAATCAAAATGCGAGGCGAGTTTCGAAACGAACCGTTTCTCGATTTCAGCAAGGACGAGAACCGGCAGGCGATGCTGCATGCGATCAAGAAGGCGCGCGCTTCCTTCGGGAAAGAGCACGCGCTCTGGATCGGCGGCAAAGATATCAAGACGAAGGACACGATCAAGTCGCTGAACCCGTCGAACCCTTCCGAAGTGATCGGCACGTTCCCGAAAGCGGACGAAAAGATCGCGGAGCAGGCGATGCAGGCGGCGCTCGAAGCATACGAAACGTGGAGCCGCACCTCCGTCACGGAGCGCGCGGAGTATCTGTTCAAAGCGGCGGACGAACTGCGCAAACGACGCTTCGAGTCGAACGCGATCATGGTGCTCGAAGTGGGCAAGAGCTGGCCGGAAGCCGACGGCGACACGGCCGAAGCGATCGACTTCCTCGAGTTCTATGCGCGCGAGGCGCTCCGCTACGGGGGCGAGCAGCCGGTCACGCCGTATCCCGGCGAAAAGCCGGAGCTGCGCTACATTCCGCTCGGCGTCGGCGTCGTGATTCCGCCGTGGAACTTTCCGATGGCGATCTGTCTCGGCATGACGACGGCCGCGATCGTTTCGGGGAACACGGTCATCGTGAAACCGAGCTCCGACTCGCCGGCCACGGCCGCGCTCTTCGTCGACATCATGAAATCGGTCGGGCTCCCCGGCGGCGTGCTGAACTTCATGACCGGTTCGGGCCGCGTGGCGGGCGAATACCTCGTCAAGCATCCGAAGACCCGCTTCATCTCGTTCACGGGATCGAAAGCCGTGGGGCTCGGCATCGTGAAGAAGGCGGGCGAAACGGCCGACGGCCAGATCTGGATCAAGCGCGTTGTCGCCGAGATGGGCGGCAAGGACGCGATCGTGGTCGACGACGAAGCCGATCTCGATGCCGCTGCGGAAGGCGTCGCGCTCGCGGCGTTCGGCTTCCAGGGGCAGAAATGCTCCGCGTGTTCCCGCGCGATCATCGTCGACTCCGTCTACGACAAGTTCGTCGAAAAGCTCATGCCGCATGTCGAGAAGATCAGCGTCGGCGACCCGAGCGACCAGAGTCACTACATGGGACCGGTCGTGAACGAGGCGGCGTTCCAGTCGATCCACGACTATATGAAGATCGGCGCGAAAGAAGGGAAGCTGCTCGCGGGCGGCGGCCCCACGGGCCAGGACGGCTACTTCCTGCAGCCCACCGTGATCGGCGACGTCGACAGGAACGCCCGGATCGCCCAGGAGGAGATCTTCGGCCCGGTCCTCGCTCTCACCCGGGCGAAGGACTTCGACGACGCCCTCGCAGTCGCCAACGGGACCGAATACGGCCTTACAGGGGCCGTCTATACGGAAAACCGCGAGAAGGTCGATAAGGCGAAGAGGGAATTCCACGTCGGAAATCTCTACGTCAATCGGAAATGCACGGGGGCTCTCGTCGGCGTGCATCCATTCGGCGGATTCAACATGTCGGGAACGGATTCGAAGGCCGGCGGCCGCGATTATCTGCTCCTGTTTCAACAGGCCAAATCGATTTCGGAGAAGATTTAGGAATGAAGCGCACTACGTTTGATTGGATTCTATCGCTCGCGATCGCCTTTTCGATCGCGGGAATCATGTTCGGATGCTCGAAGGAGGACCCGGTCGAATCGCTCGAGGAGCGACGCGCCCGGATCATTCCCGACAGCCTCTCCTTCACGCAGAAGATCGAGCGGCTGGTTCCGCATTCGCTCTTCCGGCTGCAGGCTCTCGCCGAGAATCACGCGGACTCCACGACCTACGCGGCGATCAACCTGACGAAGTTCGTGCCGTACAGCGAGATGGACGAGATGTTCCGGAATCGCGGGTTCACGATTCATCAGCTCTACTACGGTATGGGGGCGTTCTCCGGCATCTACCCGGTCGATCCTACGATTCCGATGGATTCGACGCTCGCGCTG
>JABDJQ010000237.1 GCA_013002425.1 Gemmatimonadota bacterium | reverse complement strand
GCTTCGAGGCTCCGAAGCTGCGTGAGGTCGTGAAAGACGAGCACTGCCCCCGCGAGACGACGCTCGCTGTCGCGGAGCGGGGAAACACGCATTTCGAGCAGCGTCCAGTTCGCGTCCTCTCCGACTTTCGCCTCCGCGACCATGTCGCGGTCGCTGTCCATCGAACCGCGCAGCGTCTCGCTGACGGCCGGGATCTGGGTTACTTCGCGAATGGGCTTGCCGAGACTCTCGGCGGGGTCTGCCTGAAACAGGTCGGCGGCGACCTGGTTTATGAAGAGAATGTTCTCGTGCCTGTCGACCGCTACCACGCCTTCCACCATGCTTCCCAGAATGGCAAGCACGCGGTTTCGCTCGAGGACGATCGTTTCCATACGCGAACGAAGCTGCCCGACCATCTGATCGAATGCGCCGGCGAGCCTGCCGATTTCGTCCGGGGCCTCGACCGGCAGAGCGTGCCGGTAATCGCCGCCGGCAATCGCCTGCGCCGCCGCCGTCATCGTAACGAGCGGTCGCGTCACGCGCCGCGCGAACAGGAAGCCGATGATGAGCGCGGCCAGGGCGGCGACCGCGGCCGTGGCGATGACGACGTTCCGGATTCCCGTCAGCCGTTCTGAAACGACGTTGAGCGGCAGGGAGGCGCGTACGAATCCGACAAGCTCCGCGTCGTGATAGACCGGAAGCGCCAGGTACATCATTCGCTGCTGCATGGTTTCGCTGAAACGCGTGCTCTTGCCGGGCGCTCCGCCGCGCGCTTCCATGATCTCCGGGCGATTGCCATGGTTGTCCATGACTGCGTGCTCGGCTTCCGAATCGGCAATGACCCGCCCGCTCTCGTGAATCACGGTCAGCCTCGCGCCCGTCTCGACGCCTAGATCCGGAAGGCGTTTCTGAAGGGCGTCGTTCGCCGGATCGGTCAGAGAGGTGGTCGCGATGTCCCGAAGAAGCGCCGCGCGCGCAAAGAGCATCTGTTCCGTATCGTGAATGGTATCCCGCGCGATCGCGCGCGCCACGCTCAAGCCGATCAGCGTGGAAGTGAGCAGAATGAGGGCGACGTAGCCGGCGTATAGTTTCCAGAGAAAGCGCGAGCGAAGCATCAGGCGTTCTTGCTTTCGAACTTGTATCCTACGCCGCGTACTGTGCGAACGTAGTCGCGAAGCGAGCCGAGCTTCTTTCTGATCGCATTGATATGAACGTCGATGCTGCGGTCGATCACGACAGCGTCCGGCCCTGCGGCATGGTCGAGGAGCGCCTGCCGGCTGAAGACATGGCCGGGGTCGGAGGCCAGCAGATGAAGAATGCGAAACTCCATGCGCGTAAACTCGACCACCGAGCCGTCGACGGTCACCTGATGCCGGCTCGGGTCGATCCTCAGGCTGTCGAGATCGACGCTCTCCTGCGTCACGTCATCCAAGCGTCCATGGCCGCGGCGAAGCACGGCTTTGACGCGCGCCACGAGTTCCTTCGGACTGAACGGCTTCGTGATGTAGTCGTCGGCGCCGACCCCGAGTCCGAGAACGACGTCGCTCTCCTCGCCCTTCGCCGTCACCATGATGACGGGAATCGACGACGTCCTGCGGTCTCCCTTGAGCCGGCGGCACACTTCGAGGCCGTCGAGTCCGGGGAGCATCAGATCGAGCAGCACGAGGTCCGGTCGTTCGTCGCTTACAAGGGACCATCCGGTCTCGCCATCCGGCGCAGGGAGCACGTTGTATCCCTCGCGGCTCAGATTGTAGGCGAGCACCTCGACGATATCGGGCTCGTCTTCGATGATCACGATCTTCTCTTGTCGGGCGGCGTTCACTTGATTCCTGTCTCCCTGCCTGTCGGGATTGTACCATCCGAGACCGGTGGCGCCAGAAGTGCTATCTGCCGGCCGCCGGGGCGGGGCCGGGGATCGAATCGCGCTCGCCGTCGAAGAACTGCCGGCACCAGAGCTCGAACCCGTAGAGAGACCATACGAGATGGCCCTGCTTCTTCCGCCCGCTGAAATGGTCGTCGAGAAGCGCGCCGACGGCCTCCGGGCGGTAAAGGCCGCGGTCTGCCACGCGGTCGTCACGGAGCACGGACTCGACGCGCGCCCGGAACGGGCCGTCCAGCCAGGGCCGCCAGTCGAAAGTGCGCGCGGGCCGGCTCAGATCGATTCGGCCGCCCGTAAGGCGCGTAATACCTTTTTGCGCGGCGCCAAGGCGCCAGGCGAAGAACTGCTGGAACAGCGAGGGGTCGGCCGGAATGCCCGTCTTGTGCAGCGGAATGCCCGCGAACTGCGGCGCGGAACGCGCGATCATGCGATGCATGAACTTCATGTCGACATAGATCGAGCCGGGGATCGTTTTCGCGTGATCGAAAAGCGCGTAGTCGTAAAACGGCTGTCTGACTTCAACGAACTCGCGAAGGAACGTGGCGCCCACATTGCTGAACCGGCGTAATCGCTGGTAGATCGACCATTCGAGCGAGCGGTTCATGACGAGCGTCGGAAAGCCCGTTCCGATCAATGCGCGATGAACCTCTGCCGGCGCGGCGGCCGCGTCCGACCAGGGAGGGCGCATGATTTCCCGGAATCCGTCCGGCGCGAACTCGGCGCGCGCGTCGAAATGAATCCTGCGAAAGGTCTCTTCGTTGATCGGCTCCAGAAACTCGAATCCGGGGAAGCCGTCGTAGCGATAGAACGCCTGCGACGCGGCGGGGACTCCTTCGAGCACGGCCTGCACATGGGGGCGCATGACAGGATCGAGACACGCGATCTGACAGTGAAGCGGGGGGGCCATGCCGTCGCAGACCCAGTTGTAGTAGTCGACCGCGCCGAGGTAGGTGTCCGCGTCGATCGTGACTTCGTGATGGATCGTCCCCGCGGCTTTCGCGACGCGTCTCGCGTAGCGCCGGTCGCGCGACATCGGATGCCCGAACGTGAACGAGTGAACGGGCTCGCCGTCATCGGGGAGTCCGGCGGCGATCAGGCGCGTGTCGTTTCCTGCACTGAGTGTCGTGCCGGCGCGCGGCCCCTTCTGCACGCGCATCGCGACCGCGCGCTTCAGACGACGCATGTATTCGTCGCCCCACTCCTCTTCCGTCTGCAGGTCGTAAACCCCGGGCCACTCGATCGTCCAGTAGCGTTTCGTTTCCACCGCACCGTTCGCGAAGCGCACGATCCCGCCGGCGGGAACGAGATGCACGCCTTCGATCAGCGTGCTCTCGCCGACGTTGTGATAGAAGACGAGGCGCTGCGCAACGCCCGCAGGATCGATCCGCTTCGGAACGTCATCGAACGCGAGAACGCCCTTCACCTCGGGAAAAAACGCGAATCCCCACGGCGTTACCGCGAAGGCGACCTGCCGGCTTCCGAAACGGTCGGTGATCAGCACCGCTTCCTGCCGGTTCTCGAACACGATCGCGGCCGACCAGCCGCCGCTCAGTTCGCCAAGCGCCTCGGTGTGCCCGCCGAGATAGAGCTGCAGCACGATCTCGGCGTCGGAGAATGCTCGGCCGGGTTGCTCGCGTTCCCCGCGCTGCCCGGATCGCGTGTGTCCCGTTGATCGAAGTCGCTCTTCGGCGCCGCCCCGATCGAAGATCTCTCCGTCGAACGCGAGCCGCGCGCCCGACTCCGGGTCGTGGGCGATCAGGGGGTTCACATGACACGCATGATGCACGGCGCCGAGAAGGGAGTCCCGCCCGGACCAGTGCGCGGCCCGTTGCCGGTCGTTTCGAACGAGCAGGGATTCGAGGCGCGTACGAACGGCTTTGACCGACCCCGAACGCAGCCCCGTAAACCCGAATACACCCGGCATGATTCCTCCAGAAGATCGACGCGATAATAGAGGCTAGCGTGGTTCGCGGTCGAAAAGCGACAGTTTCGTTTCGGCTGCGGCCGCCACGCGGAACGTGGTCTGGTCGTCGAATTTCCGCCCGACGATCTGCACGCCGGTCGGCACGCCGTTTCTTCCGAGGCCGGAGGGGACGGCGAGCACCGGGCATGTGCGGAACATGCTGAATAGAAGCGTGAGAACCCATCGGTCGACCGGCTTCCCGTTGATCTTCATATCGTCCCACGGCTTCATCGTGGCCGGAACTTCGGTCGTGGCCACGGTCGGGCAGAGGAACGCATCGTATTGCTCGAGAATCGGGCCGAACTTCGCCCATGCCTGCGCTGTTTCAGAGAACGATTCGATGAAACCCGCGCGGGTGGCGCGCGCGCAGATCGCGGCAAAGTGCGGCGTGTAGTCCGTTACGAGATCGGCGTGCTTCTCCATCGCGTCGCGGTACAATTCGCCCGCCATGAAGTCTCCGTAGAGATCCGCCGCGTTCATCGCCCGTTCCGCCCAGTCGATTGCGACCTCCTCGACCGTGGCGCCCCTCTCGCGCAGGCGATTCAGCACGGCTGTCATATTCGCGCGAACATCGGGGGCCACTTCCATGAAGCCGAGGTCGTATGAAAACGCCAGGCGCATTCCGCGTATGTCGCGGGAAGGCCACTCCAGCGTGATCTTCGTTTCCAGGGAGGTGTTGTCGGCCGGATGCGGTCCCGAGATCACGTTCTGCACGATCGCGGCGTCCTGCACGGTGCGCGTGATCGGGCCGTAGTCGTTATAGAGGTCGTCGCAATAGAGCGGGCCTTCGGGATTGCGCCCGGCCGGCGGTTTGTAGCCGACAACCCCGCACATGGCGGACGGCATCCGGATCGACCCCGCGCTGTCGGCCCCGATCGAGAGGAGCGTGGTGCCGGAGGCGACGGCCGCCGCGCTTCCGCCGCACGAGCCTCCCGGCGTGATTTCGCTGTTCCACGGATTGCGCGTCACGCCGTAGAGCCGCGAGTACGTGACCCAGGCCCACGAGAACTCGGGCGAAGTATTCTGTGCGTGAAAGATGCCGCCCGCTTTTCGCAGGCGATCCACTGCGGGCTCAGACTCCGCGGCCACGCGATCTTTATAAATGAGAGATCCCGATGTGAGTCTGTGGCCCCCGACCGCCACGCTCGCCTTGACGGAATAGGGAATTCCTTCGAGCGCGCGCGGTTCCCCGCTTCGGCTCGCGTATGCTTTCTCGGCCTCGCGCGCGGCGACAAGCGCCTGCTCGTCGTGCCGCTCTGAAAGCGCGTTCACGATCGGTTCCGCTATTTCCGCTCGCTCGATGAGCGACTGCATCAGTTCCACGGGCGAAAGCTTGCGGGATCGAAAGAGCGCGAGTGCTTCGGAAACGGAGATGCCCGCGAGATCGTCAGTCATGGCAGGTGCAGTTGCCCTTTCGGTAGAGACCGAGATTGTGTGTCATCCGCCTGGCCTTTTCCGCGAGCAGCGTGATTCTGTCGCTCTTTCCGACGGTGAACCCGGCCAGGCTGATGGTCGGCGACTCGGATGATACCTGATG
>JABDJQ010000220.1 GCA_013002425.1 Gemmatimonadota bacterium | reverse complement strand
CCTGAAGGCGTAGCCCCGACTCGGAGGACCTGCGATGTCACCACTCGCTCTCGCCCGGTCGTTCCTGGACGCATTCTCGGCCGCCGATCTTCCGAAACTTCGCGCTCTTCTCGCGGACGATCTCGTGTTCCGGGGGCCGTTCGCGCGCTTCGATTCCGCCGACGAATATGCCGCCGCCATCGCCGCGGATCCACCCGCCGGTGTCACGATCGAGACCGTCGCGAGCTTCGAAAGCGGCCGGACCGCGTGTGTCTGGACGCTGTTTCGGAAGCCCGGGATCGAATCGAAAATGGTCCAGCTCTTCGAGGTCGAGGGCGGCCTCATCAAGCGAATCACCCTCGTGTTCGACACCGCCGACTTCTCCTAGAAATCACGCGAAGTCCGGTTTTCAGATCTTGGAATGTGTCCGTTTTCAACAGGTTGCGAGGATCGCTCGAGTGATTTGTGAAGGGGGTTCCGCATCCTGAGACCCGCCGTCTGCGGCGCGGGGGAGCGGCTCCGGCCGCCTGCCTAGCTCAGCAGCGTCCCCGCGATCGCGGCGGTCATCCACGAAGCGAGCGCGCCCGCGAACATCGCCTTCAGGCCGATCCGCGCCAGGTCGTTTCTCCGCTCGGGCGCGATGCCTCCGATGCCCCCGATCTGGATCCCGATCGACGACAGATTCGCGAAGCCGCAAAGTGCGTAGGTCGCGATGATGATCGAGCGGGGCTGGAGCTGGTCCTTCAGCGCGGTGAGGTCGAGGTAGCCGATGAATTCGTTGATCGCGATCTTGGTGCCGAGCATGCCGCCGACCGCGAGAACGTCCTGGCTCGGGACACCCATCGCCCACGCCATGGGCGAGAAGACGTAGCCCAGAATGCCCTGCACGCTGAGGCCCGCGAAGCCGAGGAAGAAGTCGACCATCGCGACGAGCCCGAGAAACGCGAGCAGCATGGCGCCGACGTTCAGCGCGAGCTTGAGGCCCTGCGCCGCGCCGTCGGCCGCGGCGCCGATCACGTTCACGCTCGTCTTCTTGACGTTGATTTCCGCGCCGTCCATCGTGGCGGGAACACCCGTTTCCGGCACCATGATCTTGGCGATCACGAGCGCGGCGGGCGCGGACATGACGGACGCCGCGAGCAGATGCCCCGCGTCGACGCCGAAGCGAACGTAAGCCGCGAGCACGCCGCCTGCCACCGTCGCGAAGCCGCCGGTCATGACCACCATGAGTTCGCTCTGCGTCATCTTCCCGACGTACGGGCGAATGACGAGCGGCGCTTCCGTCTGGCCGACGAAGATGTTCGCCGCGGCCGAGAGCGTTTCGGCCCCGCTCGTCCGCAGCGTCTTCCGCATGATCCACGCGATGACCCACACGAGCTTCTGCATGACGCCCAGGTGATAGAGCACGGACATGAGCGACGAGAAGAAGATGATCGTGGTGAGAACGTGAAACGCGAACACGGTGCCGATCGGAACGGGCGTGCCTGTGGCCATGTCGATGAGCCCGAAAGGCCCGGGGCCGCCGATCTGATCGACGAGGTCGCCCATGCCGCGATAGAGATTACCAAACAGGAACGAGGCGCCGTGGTCCGTGAACGAGAGCAGCTTCGCGCTCGCGACGCGCGCGAACTGAAAGACCGCTTCGCCCGGTTTCGTCTTCAATATAATGAGGGCGAAGACCCACTGAAGCGCCAGCCCGGCGAAGACGAGCCTCATGTTGACCTTGCGACGGTCGGTGGATAGCGCCCACGCGATGCCGATAATCAGAGCAATGCCGATGAGGCTGACGTACCGTTCCATGCTACTCCTTATATATGGATCGGTTAAGCCTAGAGATGCGGAAGGAACGTGTCAAATGGTCAATGGTTTGCTAGATTGGCCCACGTCATGACGGAGAAGCGCACATTTCGATGGGAAGCGTGGGCCGTGTTCGGCCTCGCGCTCGTCGCGCGCCTCGTGTATCTCCGCTCGATCATGGACGAGCCGCTTTACCTCGTGCCCCAGGTCGACGCGCGCCTCTACTGGGAGACCGCGCTTTCGATCGTGCGCGGCGAAGCGCAGGACGCCGTCTTCTATCTGCCGCCGTTCTACTCGTGGTTCCTCGCTTCGATCGTGCGGGTCGCGGGGGAAGACGTCGGCGTCGTGCGACACGTGCTCGCGATCGTGGCAGCGCTTGCCGCGCCCGTGACGCTGCTGCTCGCGGAACCGATCGTCGGCCGCGCGCGCGCGCTCGGCGCCGGTGTGATCGTGGCGCTCTCCGCCCCCGCCGTGTTCTACAGCGCCGAACTGCTTACGGCGTCTCTCGTGCTCGTGCTGAACGCGGCCGCGCTCTACGTGCTCGCGCGCAGCGAACGCGGCGCCGGGTTCGCTGGCTACGGTCTCGCCGGGCTGCTCATCGGCGTGTCGGCCATCACGCATCCGTCCATTCTGCTGTTTCCATTGCTGCTCGTACTTCGCTATCGCACGAACTGGCGCGCGGTCGCGCTTCTCGTGCTCGGCCTCTTTCTCGCGATACTTCCCGTCACGCTGCACAACGCACTCGGCGGCGACGCCGCGCTCGTTTCGACGAACGGCGGCGTCAACTTTTATCTCGGGAATCACGCGGGCGCCGACGGGAAGAGTGCCGTCGCCCCCGACCTGCCGAACGAGCCGGGCGACGCGCGCCGCACGGCCGCGGCCATCGCCCGCGCGTCCGTCCCGTACGAGATCGGCCCGCGCGACGTTTCGCGCTACTGGATGAACCGCGCGACCACGTGGATCCGCGAGAACCCGGGCGACTGGGCGCGGCTCACGTTCCGCCGCCTCATGTACTCGCTGAACGCGCACGAGATCTCGGACAACATCGACTTCTACGGCGCGGCCGAGCAGAGCCTGCCGCTCCGCGCCATGCCCGTTCGCTTCGGGCTCCTGATCGCGCTTTCCCTCGCCGGGCTCCCCGTGCTCCTGCGCGAGCGGCAGGGGAGGCTCCTGGCGCTCTACGCGCTCGCCGTGCTGATCCCCTTACTGCTGTTCTTTGTCGTCGGGCGTTTTCGTCTCGCGCTGCTGCCGTTCCTGGCCGTTACAGGTTCGGTCGGTCTCTTCGAACTGTGGCGCACACTGCGCAAATGGCGCCATCGTCTCCAGCGCAAGGAACTCGTGCGCGCGCCCGTGCTCTTCGCGGCCGGTCTGGCGCTCGCATATGTCAACGTGTTCGACGTGAACGAAGACCGAAGCTGGCACTACTACTATCTCTCGGGCGACGCGACGTATCGCCACGGGAATCCGCTCCGCGCCGTCGAGTACTTCGAGCAGGCGCAGGTCCGCAACCCCGAAAGCCCCCTCGTACGCAACGCGCTCGGCTTCGCGTATGCCGAAACGGGGCAGCGCCTCGAGCATGCGGAAGATCTCGTGCGCGGCGCGCTCGACCGCGAGCCGGGGAGGCGGCGTTTCTACCTCGACAGCCTCGGCTGGATTCTGTTCAAGCAGGGGAAGCATCGCGAGGCCGCGACCGCGTTCGAGCAGGCGATCCCGCTCTTCGGACCGGGGGAGGAGGCGAGCAGGGCCGAAGCGCTCACGCATCTCGCGGCCGTTCGCGAGGCACAGGGGCGCACGGGCGACGCGCGGCGCCTCCGGGCCGAGGCCGCCCGTCTCCTGGCGCCGTAGACCTCGTCCGACGAGCGCCGGTCGATCGGCCCTCGATCACGTCAGTGAGCCCCATTCCCCGTCTTGACCTGCCGGGCACCCGGTGCTACCGTTTCTGTTCTGCTTTCGAAGCACCTTCTGCGGGCCCTTAGCTCAATTGGCAGAGCAACTGACTCTTAATCAGTAGGTTGAAGGTTCGATTCCTTCAGGGCCCACTCTTTTGCACTCCCTGCGACCGCGTCCGGACGTGCTACCAATACGGATCAACCGCGCTGACCACACCATGCC
>JABDJQ010000217.1 GCA_013002425.1 Gemmatimonadota bacterium | reverse complement strand
GGACGCCGGCCATGGCGACGCATGCTCTGGCGGAAGACGCGCGGTTCACGGTGGCGCCCCTCGCGGGCGCGATTCTGTTCGACGAAGCGCTCGGCGACTTCGCCTGGGCGCGCGGCCCGCACCCGGTATGGGGCGCGGAACTGAACGCGCGATTCGGGCGGTTTCATGCCGGCACGCGCTTCTGGCGAACGGGCACGACGCAGGACGCGGGCTTTGCCGGCGCGGCTCTCGGCGCGAACGAATCGTCCGATGTCGTTTTGCAGTCGGTGCAGATGACGGGCGGATTCACGCTCTTTCGGCGCGCGGCCACGTCGTTCGGTCTCGTCGCGAGCGCCGGGCATCTCGGCATGCGCTACGAGCCTTCGTTCGTCGAGTACGCGATCGAGGGCACGAGCGAAACCGTGCGGGTCGATTTCGCCCCCATCGACGAATGGATCGGGGGCGCGGGCTTTTCGCTGCAGCAGGGGATCGGCGGAAAGTTTTCATTTCGTGGAGAAGTCGAGTCGGTCTTCTTCTCGCTCGATACGGATCACCGGGATGGTGACGAAATCGTGAGCGAGAGGAGCCGCTTTCAAAACTGGATCGCCAGAGCATCGCTTTCGTACAGGCTGCTCTAAAGACAGGGACGGTATCGATGAAACGAACGATTTCCATACGGGCGGCCGTTCTCGCGCTCGTCCTGACCGGATTCCTCGCGCCGGCGCCCGTGATCGGCGCGGACGCGAATCCTGGCGCGGACGCCATGCCTGGCGCGGACGCGAGTGATGACGCGCCGGTAGGGGTCCGCAAAGTGATGCTCGCGTACGACGACAACAACGTCATACGAAGCGGGCCGGGCAACCAGTTCGCGATCGTCGCGATCCTGAAAAAAGGGCCGACATTCGAAGTGATCGCGAAGAAGGGCGACTGGAACAACATCCGGCTCTCGGGCACGGAGACAGGCTGGATCCACTCGTCGCTCTGTTACGAATTCGACGATCTCTCCGATCTCGAGTTCAGACCGAACCCACGCCTCTTTTCGCGCATCGGATCGTACGTTCTCACGGGCTACGCAGGGGGTTACTCGTTCGACCGCAAGTCGAACTCGGTCATCGCCGGCGGGCGCCTCGGGTACTACCTGTTCGACTTTCTCGAAGTCGAGGGCGGCGTCGCGTGGACGCACATCAACCGGCCCGCGGAAATCGTGGAGAGCCTGTTCGACCTGACGCTCGAAGCGGAGGAGTTCCACATGCTCTTCTACGAAATGAATCTGAATCTGAAACTGCTGCCGGGGCGCCGGCTCGTTCCGTTCGTAAGCGCCGGCATCGGCTCGAGCATCTTCCGCGGGCGCACGGAACCGAGCACGAACTACGGCGCCGGCACGATGTTTTTCTTAAGCAAGCACACGGCGTTCCGGTGGGATCTGCGGAACTACCGGTTCGACTCGGGCTTCGACGCGGCGCGGCGCACGAACAACAACTACGTATTCACGGTCGGCACGGCGCTGATCTTCTAGGAGCGGATATGACGGGAATGCAAATGACGATGAGACGGTTTCGGCGCGGCCCGCGTCGCGCGCGGTACGGCCTCTGGGCGATGGCGGGGCTCGGCATGTTCGTGCTGCAGGCGCCCGAATGCGCGGAGGCCGGGGGCGCTCCGTTCAGTGCGCGCGGCGGCATCGAGCTCGCGCAGGCGGCGGCGCTCGCATGGGCCGAAGACGCGCGCCTCATCTATGTCGAGAACGACGAGCCGGTCGACGCCGGCGGCAACGCAGAGCGGTGGGGATATCTCTATCTCTCCCCCTCGCGCGACAAGTACCGCGTCTACTCGATCGAGAACGGGAAGATCGAAGTGGCCACGGACCTCGGCTTCATCTTCGACGCCCCGGCCCTTCCCGAGACCTGGATCGACAGCGAACAGGCGTTCCTGAAAGCGGAGAAAGACGCCGGGATCGATTTTCGCGCGAAGCATGCCGGCGCGCTCGAGTCGATGATGCTCGTCCGGGGCGTGCTGCATCACGACGAGCCGAACAAGGCCACATGGGCCCTCGTCTATTCGTCCGAATCGTCGCCTTCGCTGTTCGTTCTCGTCGACGCGTCTTCGGGCGACATCGTCAAGAAATGGAGGGGGTAGCGATGCGATCCCGGCACAACGGACATCGCCTGACGGGCGGCGACGCGCTCTCCGGCCTGCTCTTCGTCGCGTTCCTTCTCGGGGTTCTCGTGACGACGTTCTCCTCCGCGTTTGCAGAAGAAACGGCGCAGGAGGAACCTGCGAAAACGGCGCTCGAGATCGAGAAGGTCAAACCGCCGAAAGCGAAGAAGGTGACGCTGCCGTTTCTGCGCGCGAACAAGGACTTCGTGCGGGCGCAGCTCGATCTTCTGCGCCAGATCTATCGCATGGAGGATTCCGGGATCGCGAAAGAACTCGACCCGCGCTATCTGAAACTGCAGGAGATGCTCGCGGAGCTCGAAGACGATCGGGCCCTGGTCGCCGCCGGTGACGCCGACCTCGAGAAGCGCTCGATCCTGGAGAGCGCGCGGGAGATCGCGGAGCTCGAAGACGAACTCGCGCGCATGGACTCGGTGCTCGCGCGCCAGGCCGAACGGCTGCAGTGGCTCGACGAAGACTTCGCGTCGCGTCAGACCACGGCACTGGTCGTGCTGCTCCGCTCGCTTCCGGGATCGCCGGCGCCGCAGTCGATCGTGCTGCTGGATGATGATCGCATCACGCGCGTGCCGATCGACGAAGCGACCCGCGGTTCGCTCGACCGGGGCGGCCTCGTGAAAGTGTTCCACCAGTTCATCGAACCGCGCGCGCAGGAGATCCGGATCGGGCTCGAAGGCGACCGCTGGACGGCCGTCGAACCGGTCCGCGTCACGATCGACCCCGCAAAGGACAAACTGAATTTCCTCGAGCTCGATCTGGCGTCGTGGACGCCGGAGCTCGCGAACGAAATCCCCAGCGATCTGCGGGTGAAATAGCCGATGCACCTTCGCTTTCTCCATATGTGCGTTCTCGCGCTTGCTCTCTTCGCGACGGCAGGCCCGTCGCCCGCGAAAGCGGAAACGAGCGGAACGGCGCATGAGTACGACTGGGACGAGCACCACCTGCGGCGCGCGATCGATCTCTGGTCGCGCGGCGACCTGGCCGGCGCCTGGCGCGAGATCGCGAATAAGCCGCTCCCGCCGGCCGGCGCCGAACTCGGCGAACGGGACGCACGCGCTCTCGTGCTTCGCGCGCATCTCGCCCGCGCGCTCTTTCGCGCCGAGGCGTGGAGCGAACTCGTCGACTGGGCGGCTTCGCACGACAGAGACGAGGAGGCGTCGCTCTGGATTCGGCTCTTCGATCTCGCGGATCGGGCCGGCACTCCGCTCCCCGCCTTCGGCGCCGCGGATCTCGAGGCGATCGGAGGCACGGACACGCCGTTCTCGCTCTATGCGCGCATCGTGCTCGGCGCGGAGAGTGGTCAGGACATGCACTCTTCGCTCGAAGCGCTCGCGAAGCGGGAAGCGCGCACGCCCTTCGAAACGGACCTCATCGCCCGCGCGAACTTTCGCCTGATGACTCTTGCCGTACGCGACGGCGCGGATCCCGCTCCGTATCGCGCCCGCATTCCGTACGATGGCCCGGTTGCGGCGGATGCCGCCCACGTATATGCGCTCCATCTGCTCGCCACCGGGAAGACCGGGGAGGCGCGCGAGGAGATCGCGAAATCCGCCTTCATCGGAAGCAATCCCGCCCCGGCGCTGCAACTTGCTTCGCTCCTGCTCGGCGAACAGAAATGGGAAGACGCCTGCCGGGTTCTGGCACCCGCCGAAGACGCCTGGCTACGCGAGGGAGAGGCGCTGGAGGGTCTCGCGAAAGCGCCGGCCGGGCGTACCGACTCCCTCTGGAACGAGTGGGAAACGGGGCTGCGCGCCGGGAACGCACTGGCCCTCGACGCGAAGGCTCTCGACGAGCGCCACGCCGATCGCGCCGATCGCGGCGCGGACCTCCGCAGGAACGAAGTATTCGTGCCGCGCGCCGACGACCTGCTCTCCTTCCCGACGCGTATCGATCGTGACCTCGCGTCGCTTCACTCGCTTCCCGACCACTCCGCCTGGAACGAGATCGACTCGATCGACCGGGAGAGCGCGGAGAACGAAGGGGCGCGGATCGAACTCGATGCGAAGATTCGAATGGAGCGCGAGCATGCCGCGCGCCTCCGCGCCTACCTCGAGGAAGGGCGCCGCGCGATCGCGAAAGAACGGAACGGCGTCATCGAACATGGCGCGTGGATCGATCGTCTCGTGGCGAGCGTCACGGCCGCCGTGATCGAACTCGAAACGCTCACCGAGCGAACGAAGGACCGGATCGCGCGGAAAACGGCATCGGTCATCACACGCGCTGAGCGAAATATGGCGATCGGCGGCGCGCTGCATTCGTTTTACGTCGACGGTCCGAACCGAAGCCGGGAGCGGAAGTTCCCGGACGGCGTGCCGACCCCCGAACAGCTTCTCGCCCACGAAGACTCACTGGCGTTCGAGCTCGGCTCGTGGTCGGCCGGGCACGGCGAGAAGATGCCGCCCGTTCTCGACCGGTCGCTTCGCGAACGCTGGATTCCGAATCTTACGAACGGAGTTCAGGCGCTCGCAAAGGAATCGGATCGCCAGGAGATCCGGGCGGACCGGATCGCGGCCGTGATCGACTCCGCGCTGGCGGAAAACGAAGCGGAGCGCCGGATCATCGCCTGGGAGGACGAACGGAAACGGCTGCTCGCACGACAGGAAGAGCTGGCGGCGGCCAGAAACGCCGCGGGACGCGCGATCGTGGCCGCGGCGCTCGATGCGGCGGCCGCGGAACATCACGCCGCCGGCGAGGGGATCGCGTATACGCTCGCGATCGCTACCGACGAACGGGCGCACGCCCAGGAGCTGGCGCCCCTCCGTGACGAGGCGATCGATCGCTTCTCGCGTTTCCTGAACGACTACGCGAACGAGGCGACCCGGGCCGACGTACGGTTTCGTCTTGCCGACCAGTACCTGACGCGCGACAAGGAACAGTTCCAGAAAACGATGGCGGCGTTTCTCGAGGGGACCGGGGGCGCGACTCCGTTCATCGATTACGCCCCGGCGCTTGCGCTCTACGAATCAATACTGGCCGAAGACCACGACTTCCCGCATCTCGACGCCGTGCTGTTTCACATCGGGATGATCCGGCTCGAGCAGAGCGACGCGACAGGAGTGGAATCGCTGGCGCGGCTCGTGCGCGAGTATCCGGAGTCGCCGTACTACCAGGAATCGCATCTTCGCATCGGCGACGATCTCTTCCTCGGAAAGCGTCATCGCGAAGCCGTGCCGCACTTCGAAGAAGCGGCCGCCGGCACGGATCCGGAACTCGCGGCCATCGCGCTTTACAAGATCGGCTGGTCTTACTTCAGCTTTGAAGATTACGACGAAGCGGCGCGCTCCTTCCGCAGACTGCTGGATCATTCGCAGTCGCTCGGTGACTCCCTCGCCGCGGATCTTCGGACGGAATCCGAAGAGTACCTGATTCATTCGCTCGCCCGCGGCGGCGGCGCGGCCACGTTCGAGGCGCTGTTCGACGCGAACGACGAACGTGGATACGAGCGCGGCATCCTGCGCGGGCTTTCACGCCTCTACCGCCGCTTCAGTCTGTACGACGAATCCGGACAGGCGGACCGGCTCTGGCTTGCCCGGTACGAAACGGACGGCGAAGCGATTCAGACCGCGAAACGCCTGATCGACACGTACGAACAGGCGAACCGGAAAGACCTGGCGATGGCGGCGCGCGAGGAGTTCGCGCCGCGGTTCCTGCCCGGCTCGCCCTGGCACGAGGCAAATGACGTCGACTCGCTGCGCGCTCTCGGAGACGCGTTCGCGTTCGACAGCTACCGCAAACTCGCGGTTGCCGAGCACCTCACGGCGCGCGAGTCGGGAGATACGCGTGACTGGGAAGCGGCATACGCCCGCTACGAGACGCTGCTCGGCCTCTGGGACCAGCGCGATGGAATCGCGAAGAAGCGCGATGGAATCGCGAAGAAGCGCGATGGCCTCGCGACCGTGCACTATTACGCGGGTGAAGCCGCGGCCGAACTCGCGCGGTACGCGGCCGCGATCGATCACTACGGGATGGCTGCGGAGTCCGACTCCCTCCGCGTGCGCGAAGACGCGGCGTTCCAGATCGTGGCGACACACGACAGATGGTACGAGGCCGCGAAAGGCGAAGACGAGACCGGCCCCGATTCACTCGCGCAGAAGCTCATGAGCGCGATCACGGGTCACGAAAACGCGGTCACGGACGAAGCCCGCCTCGCGGATCTCCTCTGGCGGAAAGCGAGCATCGCCTATCTGCACGGCTGGAACGATCTTGCCGACACCAGCCTCGCTCGTTTCGCTTCGCGCTGTCCGCGTGACGAACGGGCGGCCACCGCCGCGCAGCTTCGCGCGCAGATCCTTTTCGACGACGAACGGTTCGAGCGGGCGGCCACCGCATACGAAGAAGCGGCACGGGTCGCGACCGGCCTCGGGCGCGACTCTCTCGCAACGGCGCTCCGAAGCGCCGTGCCCGTTTCTCTGCACCGCCTTGCCGAGCAGACCGCGGCGGATTCGTCGCGCGCGCTCGATGCCGCGCGCCAGTTCGAGAACCTGGCGCTTCGCCACCCCGAGTACGAACATGCAGGCGCGGCGCTCTACCGCGCCGGGATCGCGTACCGCGCCGGCGAGCGTGTCGACGACGCCGTCCGCGCCTGGAACATGTTGATCGAGCGCGAACCCGAAAGTGAATGGGTCAAGGACTCGCATCTTCAGATCGCGGAGTCGTGGGAAGAGAACGGAAACAGCGCCGCCGCCGCCCGCGCGTTCGAGCGATTCTCCACGCGCTTCCCGGACGACAGCGACGCCGGCCCGGCTCTCATGAAGGCGGCCGACCTTCTGCTCGCTTCGGGTGATTCTTTTACGGCCGAAACGATTTACACGCAGTATCTGGAACGCTTCCCCGAAGACACGCTCGCGGCGTTCGCGATTCTGGGCAAGCGCGCCGACCGCGACCTCGAAACGGTGGCCGCGGGCCGGCCTTATTCCGAAATCGCCGGGGATCCGTCCACGGCCTTCGCGCAATATCGCACGCTTGCCACCGAGCATCCGGCACTCGCGGACCGTTCGATACTGGCGCGCGGCGATTTCCTGGCGGGCGAAGAGACGCACGCGCGCTATCGGGCGCTTCGATTGACGCAACCGATTCAGACATCGATCGAAGCGAAGAAAGCGGCGCTCGAAGAAGTGCTGCAGGTCTACGGAAGCTGCGTCGCGGGCGAAACCGCGCCGTGGAACCGCGCCGCCGCGCACCGGATCGGCGAAGCGCTCGTTCACTTCGGCGAGAGCCTCGTCGCGAGCGAACTGCCGTCCGGCATCGCGGGCGACGATCTGCTCGCGTATCAGGAAGTGCTCGAAGAACAGGCGTGGGAGTTTTACGACCGCGGCGAAGAGGCGTGGGGCGAACTGATCCGGCGCTCTCGGAACGCCGAAGAAGACGACGGGAACTGGATCGCGAAGACACGGGAACTTCTCTGGCCTCGCGTCGCGAAGCGATTCCTGCATATGCCGGCGTTCGCGTTCCCGACCGTGGCGGCGGAAGCGCCGCCCGAACCCGTGATCGTCGCCACCGAAGACGAAAAGACGGGCGCGTACGATGCGATCGACGAAGAACTTCTGATGGAGAACCAGTAATGAGGCGTTGGCGACACTGCTTCCTGTCGGTCGCGATCGCGACTTTCGTTCTTACCGGCTGCGGCGGCAGCGGACCGGCGATCGAAGACCCGGTGCTCGATTCCGGGGCGTCCGGGAGCGCGGGCGTGCAGATCGAATCGCTGCTCGAAAGGGCGACGCACGATCCGAACGAACCGTACTGGTTCTACGCGGCCGCCACGCTTCAGCAGGAGACGGGCGAAGTCGATGCGGCACGGGCCTCTCTCCGCGCCTCGCTCGATCGCGACCCGTTCTACGAACCGGCGGCGGCGCTTTTCGCGAAGCTCTGCTTCGATCGCGGAGAGCACGACGAAGCGATCGCCGTGCTCGAACCTTGCGCGGAGAATTTCACCGCGTCCCCGGCGATTCTGACCGCGCTGGCGCTTCACTATGATGCGGCTGCGCGCTACGCGGAAGCCGACGCGCTCCGCGAGCGCCTGACCGTGCCCGGCGCGCACTGGGTCGATCAGGGCGCCTCGCTCGCGTATCTCCATCTGCGGAGCGACGATCTGGCCGGGGCCGAACGAACGGCCGAGAACGCGCTGATCGCGGATACCGGGAGCGCGGCCAACCAGAATAACTACGGCATCGCGCTTCTCTATCGCGGCGATCCGAAAGCCGCGGAGGAGTACTTCGCCAGGGCGATCGAAATCGATCCGTCGCTTCCCGCCCCCTACTACAACCTCGCGATCGTGTCGAAGTACTACTACTTCGATGACGCCGCGGGCGCTGAGTGGTTCAAACAATACGAAGAAATCGGCGACGGCCTCGATCCCGACGGAATCGCCGCTTTCATGAACGACGGAGACTCACGATGAAGCGATTCACGATCGGAATCGTCGCGCTCTTCTTCCTGCTCGGCCCCGCGAGCGCGCACGCCGCTGCAGGAACGGCCGCGGATGCCGGCGCGGGCACGGAGAAGGACCTCGGCACGCTCGACGAAATCAATATCGAAGGGGAGATCCCCCTTCCGCAGGTGCTCTTCATATCGTCGCGCGAACAGCCGCGCTACGCCGACGAAGTGCACAAGAGATACTTGACCGGCCTCGACTTCTGGCTTTCGCGGCCGATCTTTCCGAAGAGAATCATTACCGCCCCGAAAGGGCTGGATCAGCAGGAGGAATATTGATCATGGACGTGTTTGCGATGTTTGCGACGTTCTTTCAGGGGGGCGGCCCCTTCATGTTCGTCATTCTCGGAATCGGGGTCGTCATCACGGCGATCGCGCTCGAGCGCCTCTGGGTGATCGGGCGGGCTTCGCTGCTGAACGCGAAGAAACTGAGGCAGGACGTGATCTTCAACGTAAAGCAGGGGAACGCGCCCGCCGCGGCCGCCATCTGCGAAAAAGTGAACGCGCCGGTGAGTCAGATCGCGCTCGCGATTCTGACGGCGCCGAACGACCGGAACGCGATGCTCGACGCGGCCGAAGGCGAAGCGGCCGTGGCG
>JABDJQ010000742.1 GCA_013002425.1 Gemmatimonadota bacterium | reverse complement strand
CGCTGGAACCTCTCGCACGCGAGAAGGCCGAGCCGTTCGACATCGTCTTTATCGACGCCGACAAGAACAACTACCCCGGCTATCTCGAGGGCGTGCTCGCGCTCTCGCGCCCCGGCACCGTGATTGTCGGCGACAACGTCGTGCGCGGCGGCGAAGTCGTGAACCCGGCGAGCAGCGACCCGAACGTGCCTGGAGTACGTGCGTTCAGCGAAATGATCGCACGCGAGCCGCGCCTCAGCGCGACCGTGATTCAGACCGTGGGCGTCAAGGGATACGACGGACTCGCCATCGCGATCGTGACAGAGTAGAGGAGTAGAGGAGAAGGGAGAAGCCATGCCTGACAGTTCCCGCACGCCTTCCGATCTCCCTATTAGCGTGAGCCCGCAGGGTTTACCCGGCGTGAACGCCGCGATCATCCAGGAACTCATGGACGAAGAATACGGTTCCCGGGGATACATGGCGAAAGACCTCGAGGGCAACCAGTGGTACTTTGGAACGTATCAGCCGGGGGCGTACCGGGACGGCGCCTCCTCCGACCCGAACCACTGATCGCGCGCGGCGCGGCCAACACAAGGTGACGCATGCCACAGTTCATTGCACTATTTCGCGGGATCAATGTCGGTGGCAGGCGGGTCCTGCCGATGGACGAACTTACGAAGGAGCTCGAGCGTTTCAAGCTGAAGGACGTGCGCACGTATATTCAGAGCGGTAACGTCGTCTTTCGCTTCCCGAAGCGCGTCCCCGCTTCGCTCGGCGACGAGATCGCCGACAAGATCGAAAAGAAAAAGGGCTTTCGTCCGCAGGTGCAGATTATTTCCCGCGAGCGCTTCGAACACGCGATGCAGCTGAATCCGTTTCGCGATGGCGAAGCCGACCCCAAAACATTGCACCTCTACTTTCTCGCGAAGAAGCCGCGTCTTCCCGACATGAAGGCGTTGACCGAGCTCAAGTCGCCGACCGAGAACTATCAGCTGCGCGAAAAGATCTTCTACCTGCACGCGCCCGACGGCATCGGCCGGTCGAAGCTCGCCGCCTCGGTAGAGAAGATACTGAAAGTGCCGGCGACATCGCGCAACTGGCGCACCGTCGTCAAACTGTCGGAGATGGCGGCTGCGGACGCGTAGTCCCGATCGCGCTCGCCGGAGCGGAAAGGAGTCCGTTTCGTTTCTCGTTCGCCCCGCCCGGATCGACGACGCACGCCCGATGATCGCCATCCTGAATCCGATCATCGAAGCCGGCGTCCATACCATCATGCAGCAGACGTATACCGAAGAGGAACAGATCGCGTACATTCGTGATTTCCCGGCGCGAGGGGTGTTTTACGTCGCGCTCGCGAACGACGGACGGGGCCGCGCGCACCCGGCCGGGAACGATCCCGCGCCCGCCCGCATTCTCGGCATGCAGAGCGTAGAACCGATCCCTTCCACGTCGCCCGCCACGTTCGCGCACGTGGGTGACATCAGCACGTTCGTTGCCCCTGTTGCACATCGCACGGGCGTCGGACGCGCCCTCAGCCATGCTACTATCAAGGCCGCGTGGGACGCCGGTTTCCACAAGATCATGGCCGGCGTGCGCGCGGATAATCCGGGTGCGGTCGCATTCTATCGAAGCGTCGGATTCCGCCTGATCGGCACGGCCCGCAGGCACGCGCGCGTGCGCGACCGATGGATCGACGAGGTCATGCTTGAAATGCTCCGGGGCGAGGAAACGACATCTTGAACTCCGAGGACCTTCTGCATGGTGGAAGAGAACATACCGCCCATCCTGGGCATATCGGAAATCGTGCTGAGCGTCGGAGATCTCCCGGCCATGCGCGCGTTCTACCGCGACGTGCTCGGCTTTGCTCTGCACAGCGAGGCGAGTCACACGCAAGGCCCCGACGCTGATTCTACGGGCGATCCGACCATCACCTTCCTGACGATCCGCGAGCTCGAAACCCCGCTCGGGCAGAACGGCCATCCGCAGATGCTCGTGCTGATCGATTTCCGCCGCCACGTCTTCGCGCGGAAGCGCTTTACCGGACTCGATCCGGCGCAGTCCTCTCTCAATCATCTCGCGTTCGAAATCCCGCGGGGCGCATACGACGCGTACAAGACACGCCTCGAGACTCTCGGACTGGCTCCGATCGAAACCACATTTCCCGCTCTTCGCGCGCGCGCGCTGTTTATCAAGGATCCCGAGGGCAACACGATCGAGCTGATCTGTCACGACCCCGGAGCGGGCGATGCATAGATTTCCCATATTCCGTTTTTTCCTGATCGCGGCGATCATACTGCTGCTAATTCCGCCTGTCGTGTTTGCGATCGTGGCTCTCTCGAAAGGAATGGCGGCCGGCGCGATTCCGGGTCTGATCGTCGAGCAGTACCAGGCGCGGCGCCAGAACCTGTTCGTCTGCGGAGCGATCAGCGTCGCGCCGCTGCTCGCACTCCTCGTGGTCGGCTGGATCTACGCCCGGTTCCGCGGCGCGGCGCAGACCCGGCATCTCATGATGTGGGGCGGGCTCATTCCGATCGTGCTCGTGCAGATCCGGGTGAACTTCGATTTCTGGCCGGCGTTTCTGCCGAGCCGCGTCTATCCCGGGTTTCCGCACGGGCTCGAATTCATCATAGGCCCCGGCGTCTTCGCCCCGATCGGCATGCTGCTCGGCGT
>JABDJQ010000205.1 GCA_013002425.1 Gemmatimonadota bacterium | reverse complement strand
GAGCAGGGCTACGACGACTTCGTGCCGCGCGGCAACCGCGCCCTTTCGATCATTCCGCAGGCGAAGGAGTGGCTCGCGCGTCATCAGAACGAGCCGTACTTTCTGTTTCTTCACATGTACGACATCCATTCGCCGTACGCGCGTGACCCGAAGTACAAGGAGATGTTTCTCGACTTCGATTACACGGGCGACATCGATCCGGCGCGCGGGCACCTCGGCCTCTTCCGTCGCAAACTCGACCGCGGCGCGGGGCAGGGTTATGAAATCAGCGATGACGACGCGCGCTATCTGAAAACGATTTACGCGGGCGGTCTTCGCCGCGCCGACGACATTCTCGCGGAGTTCCTGACTTACCTGCTGAACGATCTTCCCGCCGGCACGCTGCTGATCATCACGAGCGATCACGGCGAAGAGTTCATGGAACACGACACGGTGCTCCACTCCGAGCTGTACCGCACGATCACGCACGTGCCGCTCATGATCCGCCTCCCGGGCGGCGAAGCGGCCGGCACGCGCATCGCGCGCTCGGTCGGCCTCATCGACCTGCTCCCGACCGTGCTCGACGCCTGCGGCCTCACGAACCCGGCGCCGATGTCCGGGCGCTCGCTCCTGCCCGTGATCCGGGGGGAGAGCGACGCGTATCGTCCGTTCGTCTTCAGCGAGTTCGAACACAAGACCGTGGGCCGGCGGCTCTCCATTCTCGACGACCGTTATCACCTGGTCGTGGATCGCAAGAAGGGGACGCACGAACTCTATCGTCATGACGAAGACCCGTTCGAGCAGAACGATCTCTGGAACATCGAAACGGGTGTTGCGGATTCGCTTCTGTCACTGCTCGAAGCGTGGGAGGCTCATGTGCTCGCGGAGAGAGGTGAGGAATCGGGGCGGGACGTCGACGCGCCGGAGCTCGACCCCGAAACCGTGCGCGAGCTGAAGGCCTTCGGGTATCTCGACTGATTCGCCTCTTGATGCAACAGAGGCGAATTGTCCGGATTCGCGACGCTCTTTTTCATTACGCAGGGAGATCGTTTTCATATGAAAGCGTTTCACGACGAAAGCGAATACGCGGTCAAGCCGACGCGCGTGATCGTGCACGATCCGACGACCTTCGGCGCGTTCGATGCATCCCCTTCAGAGAGCCGGGAACCGGCCGCGTTTCTTTTTCGCGAGACCCCGGATCCCGCGCTGCTGGCGAAACAGCACGCTCGCTTCGTTGCGCTTCTGGAAGAACACGTCCCCGTCGCGAAAATGGCGGATCTCATACCGGCGGAGCATCAGGAT
>JABDJQ010000202.1 GCA_013002425.1 Gemmatimonadota bacterium | reverse complement strand
ATGCCGTAACATCCGGCTGCCGGCAGGGTGTTTGTTTCACGTGAAACAGTACGGAGAAGATTCCTATGGGTAGGGTAATCGCCGTCGCCAACCAGAAGGGGGGCGTCGGCAAAACGACGACAGCCGTAAATCTCTCGGCGAGTCTCGCAGTCGCGGAAAAGCGCGTTCTGCTCGTGGACATGGATCCCCAGGCCAATGCCGGCAGCGGGCTCGGCTTCAGGCCGGACGCGCAGCAGGAAACCGTGTACCAGGTTCTGCTGAACCACTCCAGCATTTCTCAGATTTCCCGGGAAACCGACATCAAGTTCCTGGATCTCGTCCCTTCGGGGCGGAATCTGGTGGGCGCGGAAGTCGAGCTCGTGAACGAAATGGCCCGCGAGTACAGGCTGAAGAGCGCTCTCGACGAGGTCAAGGACAAGTACGACTACATTCTGATCGATTGTCCTCCTTCGCTCGGCCTTCTGACGCTGAATGCGCTCGCGGCCGCCGACACGGTACTTATTCCGATTCAGTGCGAGTACTACGCCCTGGAAGGACTGACCCAGCTTCTCAACACGATTCGCCTGATTCAAAAAAACCTGAACCAGGCGCTTCGTCTCGAAGGAGTGCTTCTGACGATGTACGATCAACGTCTCAACCTGTGCCGTCAGGTTGCGGACGAGGCTCGTGCACATTTTCCCGATAAGGTGTACGAGACGGTCATCCCGAGAAATGTACGCTTGAGCGAGGCGCCGAGCTTCGGGAAACCGATTCTACTATATGACGTAACTTGTTTGGGTTCAAAGTGTTATCTCAAGCTTGCGAGAGAGGTGATCGAGCATGACCAAGAGAGTGTTGGGGAGGGGGCTCGAAGCTCTGTTGTCGGACAATGAGTCCGAGGCAGGTGCGAAGGAGCCTGTAGCGGGAGTGCAGGAGGTCGCGGTCGGGCAGATCATCCCGAACGAAGAACAGCCGCGCAAGCGCTTCGATCCGGACAAGATTGCCGACCTCGCTCGCTCGATCGAGGCGAAGGGAATCATCCAGCCCATTATCGTGCGCCCGCACGGCGAGCGATTTCAGATTATTGCCGGCGAGCGCCGTTTTTTAGCGGCACAGCAGGCCGGTCTCACGGAGGTGCCGGTTGTCGTCCGCGCGGTTTCGGACAAGGAACTGCTCGAGTGGGCCCTGATCGAGAACATCCAGCGGGACGATCTGGATGCCGTAGAAGAGGCGGAAGCATTCCGGCATCTTATTGAGGATAAAGGACTTACGCACGACGAACTGTCGCTGCTCGTGGGGCGTGACCGCTCCTCCATCACGAATTCGATTCGACTTCTGAAGCTGTCCGAGCCGATTCTGCGCGCTCTCTCCGAGTCGAGAATCACGGCCGGCCACGGTCGCGCGCTGTTGCAGGCATCCGCCGGCACCGTCCGCGACAGGCTCTTCCACCGCTGCCTCCGCGAAGGTCTTTCCGTTCGCAAGCTCGAATCACTGGCTCGCGGTGATCGATCGGGCCGTACGGCCGCTCCGAAACCGAAGAAGCACGCGAAGAAGGATCCGCAGATCAGCCATTTCGAAGAGAAGCTCCGTCTGCGGCTCGGCACCAGGGTCGAAATCAAGACGGCCGCCAAGGGCGGGTCGGTCGAGATCGAGTTTTATTCCGCCGAGGAATTCGAACGCATTTACGACGAAATCATGAGCGGCGCCGAGGGTTCTGAACACGGTGATCGAGGCGAACTCGCTGTTTAGCAATAAGTTACAGAGGGAAATCACGTTTTTTCTTCCCTCGATGCTCGATAAATCGTAGGGTCACGGCAATCGATTCGCGCAGAGGCTACATCCGGATTTGCGACTGGCGAATCTGACTCGGGCCAAACGAAAGCGGAGTCATGAATCGACAGGTGAAAGTCCTTCTGGAGATCGACAAGCTCCGGAAGCAGCGACTTGCAAAAAAGAAGAAAGAAGAACAGATCGCCGTTCTCGAGGCGAAGCTGGATCGGAATCTCCGTCACTACTACCGTCTTCGCGTCGAGCGGAGCGGAACGGCGACTGCCTCCGTGATCGGCGGAGTCTGTCAGGGATGCGGGATGCACTATCCCGATACCCACTCCGTGATGCGCGACATGAAAG
>JABDJQ010000200.1 GCA_013002425.1 Gemmatimonadota bacterium | reverse complement strand
TCGTCTTGCCGACGACGAGGCCGCGATCCCAGTCCTGCACGGCGCCGCTTACGATTTCGGACGCGCTGGCGGAACCTTCGTTCACGAGCACGACGAGCGGGTAGTTCTTGTACTGCGAGTCGCGCCGATCGATGAATTCGTTGTTCGTGTTTTTCTTGCGCCCCTTCGTGTACGTCACCATCTGTCCCCTGTCGAGAAAGATGTCGGACACTTCGACCGCCTGGTCGAGAAGGCCCCCGGGGTTGCCGCGCAGATCGAGCACGAGCCCTTCCACACCGACGCCTTCGAGGCTGTCGATGGCCGCGATCAACTCGTTCGAGGTTCTCTTGCTGAACTGAGTGACTTTCACGTAGCCGATCCCGTCCTGCACGAACTTGAACGGCACGGACTTCAGCTTGATGATCTCGCGCGTGACGGTGTACGGGAGCAGCTTGTCGACGCCTTCGCGCCGGATCTTGATCGCGACCTGCGTTCCTTCGGGACCGCGCAACCGTGAAACCGCGTCCTCCGAGCTGAAGCCCTTCGTCGATTCGTCTTCGATATAAAGGATCTGATCCCCGCCCTGGATTCCCATGCGATGGGCGGGCGTTCCTTCGATCGGCGAAACCACGGTCAGGATTCCGTCGCGAATCGAAATGACGATCCCGAGTCCGCCGAAGCTCCCCTTCGTACCGACCATCAGGTCGCGGTACTGCTTGGTGTCGAGGAACTGGGTGTGCGGATCGAGCGTCTTCAGCATCCCGCGGATTCCGCCCACGATCAGCTCGCGCATTTCGACTTCGTCCACGTAGTCCGATTCGATGCGCTGGAGCACCTCACTGAACAGGTTGAGATCGCGGTAGATGTTCTGGCGGTCGTCCGCCGCTGCGAGTCCGGGCATCGCAAGGAGCACCAGCCCGAGTATGAATGTGCGTGGGTCCATGATCCGCTGCATGCCGAACTCCTTTAGATGATGATGCGGGGCGACGTCGCTTTCAGGAGCAACACCGGTCGAGGATGTTCCGTTCCCTGCGTGGCCGTATTTTCCACTATTTATCATAGAAGGACGATTCCTTCCACGAATGTGCTCTCTCTCTTTTCTACTTTTCGGCAGGAAATCGATCCGTTGAAGCGGCAAAAAGGCGGTTTCGAGCCTCGAGAGACCCTCTGGAGGCGTCAGAGCACCTTGCGGGCGTGGAGCATCCTCTGCAGGGCGGTCCAGTGGCTGCCGGCCGCCAGAATGACGAGGGCGAGCGTGCGGAACGGCCCCCCGATTACGAGCCCGAGGAACAGGATCACGATTCGCTCCGGGCGTTCGAACCAGCCGACCGCGCACTCTTCGCCGAGCCCTTCGACCCGGGCGCGCGTATAGCTGACCATCAAGGAGCCCGTGATGACCACGAACGGAAGCAGGAAGAGTTCGTCGAACCGCATCGCGTAGGCGAGCCCGAGATAGGGGACGATCTCCGCGTAACGGTCGACCGTGGAATCGAAGAACGCGCCGAACCGCGAGCCACGGCTGCCGCGGCGGGCCACTTCGCCGTCGAGCATGTCGAAGACGCCGCCCGCGAGCAGGATCACGGCCCCGAGACGATAGTGACCGAGTGCGAGCTGCCATGCCGAGACCACCGCGAACAGAAAACCGATCACGGTCAGCGTGTTCGGATGAAAATTGACGTGAATGAAAAATGAGGTGACGGGATGGAGAACGGAGCGGGCCCAGTCCTTTTGTTCGGAGTTCAGCATCGGGTTCCGCTCATCGTCCTTCCGTAAGATTCTCGTGCAGGCGCGCTGTAGCGTAGCAAGCGGAGTCAAAAGGTGTCAAGAAAGGGGAAACTCGGGCTGATCGCGCGGATTCCCTCATTCGGCTGCTCTCCCCTTCACGATCCGATAGACGTCCTGTTCCTTCCGAAGGCCGAGCTTCGCCGCCGTCTTGACGGCGTCACGCATGGAACTGCCCCCGGCGAGTTCCTCGCGTACGATCCGGGCCACGACATCGTCGGGCAGCCCCCCTTCCGGGCCCGCGCCTTCGACGAGCACCACGTACT
>JABDJQ010000740.1 GCA_013002425.1 Gemmatimonadota bacterium | reverse complement strand
GGCCGAGCCCGGTGCCCTGCCCCCTCGCTTTTGTCGTGAAGTACGGCTCGAAGATCCGCTCGAAGTGTTCCGCGCGAATCCCGTGTCCCGTATCGGTGAACGAAACGTGAATCTCGTCGTCGTGCCGTTCGGTGCGGATCGCGAGCGTGCCACCCTCCGGCATCGAGTCCGCGGCGTTCAGCGCCAGGTTCAGAAAGACGGCGAAGAGACGATCCTCGACCGTATTGACGGCAGGCAGGTTTTCGGCGAGGTCCGTTTCGACTTTGATCGGACCGAAGCGTGCGTCGTAGCGTACGAGCCCGAGAACGGAATGCAGCAGCATGTTCAGATCAACGGCTTGAATCTGCATGGATAGGGGGCGCGACAGATCGGCCATGTTGTGAACGATCTCGGAGATGCGATTGATCTGATCCTGGATCATGCGCACTTTCTTCTGCACGGCGGGGTCATCCGAGTCGAGCGCGAGAAGCTGAACGATGGAGTCGATCGCCGTGAGCGGATTCCCGATTTCGTGTGCGACGCCCGCGGCGAGCTGGCCGATCCCGACGAGTTTCTCCTGATGGACGACCTGCGCCTGCGTCTCGTAGAGGGAGTCGGTACGCTGGCGGATCTTCTCCTCCATCCCCGCGTATAATGCGTGCAGCCGGCTGACCATGCGCTGAAACGCGCGTTCGAGCTGGCCCAGCTCGTCTTTCGAACGGCTCGCGACTTCGATTGCGAGATCGCCCTCTTCGACTTTACGCATCGTGTCGACGAGCTTCTTCGCGCGCCTGCCGACCTGCGAATGAATGACGCCCCCCATGCCGAGAACGAGAACGACGAGCAGGCCGCCTCCCATGAGCATGACCCATCGGCCGAGCTGCAGTTCGGCGAGATCCGCGTCGGAGAGCGACACTTCGACGATCAGGCTCCCGAACGTTTCGCCGTCATCTTCATGGCATCGCCGGCACTCGGGCTTGTTGGCCAGCGTATGGTTCGAAGAAAACACTCTCCCATGATCCTGCGAATCGTAAACGAGCTTGTCGGGCGGGCGGGAGACGCCGTCATGACAATGCACGCACGACGCATCGGTCATCCGGTCGACCGTCCGGCCGACCCGGGACGGCTCCGTCGAAAACCGCACGAGGCTGGCAGGGTTGATCAGCTCGACCCGATAAATGCCGGCCACGTTCGGGATGAGTTCGAGATGATTCTGGATATTGTCGGGCTCTCCCGCGAGCATCTCGGCGACAAGGTGTGTCTCGATGAGATGGGCGACACGATCCGAGTCGACCAGCTTCTGATCGAAGAAACGCTGGCGCGGGTTGATCGTGCCGATCAGCGCCACGATGAAGATGACGACGATGAGGGAGAGCCAGAAGGTGACCCGGATCGAGATGGAGTGAAAACCAGGCACAGCGCATCCGCCATTTGTTCCGGGACAACCACTGATTCCTTTCACAATCTAGCAGCAGGCACGAAGTGCTTCAAGTGAGGCGCCTCGCCATCTTTCGCGTCGACGCCTTCGATCCGGCGCGTTAGAATCGCCCGGAACGAAAAATCGGAATGGACGGGAGGATGAGTTGGGCGGTCTCAGGAAGGCATTGAAAGACGCTATTCGCACGAATGACACGCTTCTCAAGCTCTACGAAAACTACTCGTTCTCGCGTCACCGGGGCGCGATCCGGGCGGGCGCGGCGCGCGGCGATCTCAAGATTCATCTCGGCTGCGGCCCGCAGATCCTGCCCGGGTGGATCAACGTCGATCTCTACGTAGACGGCGACGTTCTCACGTCGAAACTGCCGGACGGGCTGAAGCGCTTTCCGAGCAATTCCACGAAGTTCATCTACGCCTCGCACGTAGTCGAGCACATCGGCTATCCGGGCGAAGCGACGACGTTTGCGGAAGAGTGTCATCGCATTCTGGTGCCGGGCGGCGTCGTTCGCGTCATCGTGCCCGGCATTCAGAAGATCATCGAAGCCTATGTGCGCGACGACGACGCGTTCTTCGAGATTCAGGCGACGCTGCACCCGGAGTGGTGCACGACGAAGCTCGAACACCTGATGTACGCGCTGCAGCAGGACGGGCATCACAAGTACGGTTACGACTTCGAAACGATGTCACGTCTCTTCGAGAAGGCGGGCTATTCGAAGGTCGTGGAGAGCGACTGCAATACGAGCGAGTTCGAAGAGCTCCGCATGGACTACCGCGCCACGAAAGACAATCACGGCAACTACCTCTCGCTCTTCGTCGACGCGATCAAATAGGCGGAAAAAGGCGCTCGCGGGACTCGGCGCGACACACTAATCCTCCGCAGGCGCTCGGAAAGCGAACACGCGCAGATCTTCGCGCGTCCGTTCGTGGTCCGGGGCGAATTCACCCAGTCTTCTATAGAGATACGCGTTGAGCGGGCCGGCCGGGTAGTCGACGACCCAGACGTGCGCCCGGCCGCGACCGGGCTCCTGCGCCATCTCGACGATAGCGCGGGCGTCCCGTTCGAGCTGTGCCGGATTCTCGAGAAGCGCGACGGGCTCGAAGAGCCCCATGTGATCCGCGAGTTCGCGCGGAAACGACACGAGCGAGTACTCTCCCCCGAGGCGGCGAAGCGAATACTCCACGGTGCTCCGGCGCGGGCCTGCGAAGACGATCAGGTCGCGCGGTCCGGCGTTCTCGGCGAGGTAGCGCGCGGTGTCGAGATCGTCGCGTCGCGGTTCTGCTTCGTAATAGGGGGGCGCCGCCGAGATCGCGAGTCCGACCAGCATCGCGACGGCCACGCTCTGCAGCACGCGAGAGCGCAGCAGCGCGAAGCCGGATCCGGCGAGCAGCGCGAACGCCGGGAATGCGATTACGTCATAGCGTCCGGCGATGTAGATCGGGAGGAAGAGCGAAGCGACCCACGCCGTAAGAAGCGGGACCATTAGATAGGAGAGCAGAATCCAATCACGGGGCTCGGCCTCCGTCTCGTTCGGATCGTGCTTCCCGGAAAGTGCGCCGAGTAAAGGGCGCAGCGCGAGGATCAGAAGGCCGGCGAAAAGTGCGCGCGCGATCCAGACCTGCGCCGGATTCACGCCGATCCCGAAATACGAGAAGTAGGCCGGGATGCCGCCTCCGAGCGCGAACGAGTCGATCGACATCGGCACTTTCAGGATCGGGGGCACGTCGACCATGACGCGCGCGATCCAGTTCGTGCGGGCGAATTCGGCCTGCTTCAGAATCACGG
The DNA here is from genome assembly GCA_013002425.1 of Gemmatimonadota bacterium. Taxonomy (GTDB): domain Bacteria; phylum Orphanbacterota; class Orphanbacteria; order Orphanbacterales; family Orphanbacteraceae; genus JABDJQ01. Next base: position 216 of record JABDJQ010000740.1, on the reverse strand, counting down.
GGAGCCAGAGCAGATAGGGAATCGCCGCGGCGATCTGGGCCGCCAGGAACGCGCGTACCTGCCGCGCGCGCGGATACAGCAGAAAGAGCGCCCACCCCGCCGGAAAGAGAAAGAGTCCCCAGTTGTGCGTGAGCGGCGCGAGCGCCGTCACGAGCGCATAGCCCCCCCAGCGAAGACGCCCGCCCCTGGTGACGGCACGATCGAGCATCCAGAGCG
>JABDJQ010000194.1 GCA_013002425.1 Gemmatimonadota bacterium | reverse complement strand
GCGCCATGCCGGCCCCGCCCCCGATGAAGCCCATCTCGTTTTTGGTCTCGCGCGCAAAGAACTCGCCGTAAGGCCCCGAGATGGTGCATTTGTCGCCCGGCTTCAGGCTGAAGATGTATGAAGACATGATGCCCGGGGGGAAATTCGTATTCGGCGGCGGCGTCGCGATACGCACGTTCAGCATGATCATGCCGCGCTCTTCCGGATAGTTCGCCATGGAATAGGCGCGGAACACCGGTTCCTTCACGACCGATTTGTAATCCCAGATCTTGAACTTGTCCCAGGTCGGCCGGTACTCGTCCTCGACTTCGATATCCTTGAAGTCGACTTCGTGCGGGGGACATTCGATCTGGATGTACCCGCCCGCCCGGAAGTTCACGTCCTGTCCCTCGGGAAGATCGAGCACGAACTCCTTGATGAACGTCGCGACGTTGTGATTCGACCGGACCGTGCATTCCCATTTCTTGACCCCGAACACTTCTTCGGGGACCTCGATCTTCATGTCCTGCTTCACGGTGACCTGGCACGAGAGTCGCACGCCTTCGCGCGCTTCCCGGCGATTGACGGAACCGGTCTCCGTCGGGAGCAGATCCCCGCCGCCCTCGAACACCTTCACTTTGCACTGCGCGCAGGTGCCCCCGCCCCCGCACGCGCTCGACACGAAGATCTTCTCTTCGGCGAGAACGCCCAGCAGTTTTCCTCCGGTCGGCACCTTGATCTTGCGTTCGTCGTTGATCACGATCTCGACGTCACCGCTCGCGACGAGTTGCGAGCGCGCGAGCAGAATGACCGTCACGAGCAGAAGCACGATCGCGGTAAACATGACGACGCCGAGCAGGATTTCCATGACTGTCGATTCCTCGTGCTGTTAAAGCTGAATCCCCGAGAAGGCCATGAACGCCATGGCCATGAGGCCCACGATGATAAACGTGGCGCCGAGGCCGCGCAGCCCCTCGGGAATATCGCTGTACTTCAGTTTCTCGCGAATGCCGGCCAGAGCCATGATCGCGATCGCCCAGCCGAAACCGGACCCGAATCCGAATACGACGCTCTCGGTGAAGTTGTAATCGCGCTCGACCATGAAGAGCGAGCCGCCGAGAATGGCGCAGTTCACCGTGATGAGGGGGAGGAAGATGCCGAGCGCGTTGTAGAGCGCGGGTACGAACTTGTCGAGCGTCATTTCCAGGATCTGGACCATGGCCGCGATGACGCCGATATACGAGATCAAACCGAGAAACGAAAGGTCGACCCCGGGGAAGCCCGCCCATGCGAGCGCGCCGTCCTTGAGCAGGAACTGATAGATGAGGTTGTTCAGCGGAATCGAAAGCGTCTGCACGACGATCACGGCGATGCCGAGCCCCGTGGCCGTATCCACTTTCTTCGAAACGGCAAGAAACGTGCACATGCCGAGGAAGAACGCGAGCGCCAGATTCTCGACGAATACGGCTTTCAGAAAAAGACTCAGGTACTGTTCCATTATCCGTCCACCTCGATCTGATCCTTCTTGTAAGTACGCAGCACCCAGATGAAGAACCCGATAATGAAGAAGGCGCTCGGCGGCAGGAGCATCAGGCCGTTGCCCTGATACCAGCCGCCGTCAGTCGTCAGCGGCAGGATCGTATACCCGAGGAGCGATCCCGATCCGAGAAGCTCCCGAAACACGCCGACGATCACCAGGATCAGACTGTAGCCGAGGCCGTTCCCGATCCCGTCGAGGAAGCTCATCCACACGCCGTTCTTCATCGCGAAACCCTCGGCGCGCCCCATCACGATGCAGTTCGTGATGATGAGGCCGACGAACACGCTGAGCTGCTTACTCAGTTCGAACGCGTACGCTTTGAGCACCTGATCGACGAGAATCACGAGCGAAGCAATGATCGTCATCTGCACGATGATACGGATACTGGACGGGATCTGGTTGCGGATCAGACTGACCGCGGCGTTCGAGAACGCGATCACGAAGATCACGGCCGCGGACATGACGAGCACCGTATCGAGTTTCGTCGTTACGGCGAGCGCCGAGCAGATACCGAGGACCTGCAGAGCGATCGGGTTGTTTTCGAAAATAGGCCCGAAGAGTACTGATTTCGTGCTTTCCGCCATAGCTGTTCCTTACGAGAGTCCCTGTTCGCGAACACGTGTAATGTATGTCTGAAACGCTCCGGAGCCCATCCAGTATTGAACCAGATTGCTGACGCCGCGCGCCGTGATCGTCGCGCCCGCGATGCCGTCAATCTCGTACGCCTTGTCCGGACTGTTCGGGTTCACCTTGCCTTTGATCACGGAGATTTCGACTTTGCCGTCTTCGTAGACCTGCTTCCCCTTCCACTGCGCTTTCCAGTTCGGGTTGTCGACTTCGCCCCCGAGTCCGGGGGTCTCCGCGTGCTCGTAGAACCCGAGTCCTTCGATCGTGTTCAGGTCACTGTCGAGAGCGAGAAAGCCGTAGAGAGTGGACCAGAGTCCCTTTCCGTGAACCGGAATGATGACGCCCGAGAATTCGTTCGAACCGGGCGACTCGCGCACGAGATAAACCGGCGCGTAAAGGGAGCGGCGACCGATCCCGGCGGGGTCTTCCTTGTCGGGAATCTCGATGCTCTGCGCCGGGTCTTTCGCGGCATCGCGCTGGTCGAACGCGTCGACGGGAAAAGCGTCGGTATACTCGCCCGTTTCGAGATCGACGAGCCGCGCCTCGACACGCTCCGTATACACGGCGTCGATATCGGCTTCGCCTTTCGGTTCGATCAGACCGGCGGCCAGCAGGATGTTCTTCTTCTTGTCGAGGGCCTTGTTCAGTTCCTGCTCGGGGCGCAACACGACCGCCGCGGCGGAAACGAGCACCGAACAGACGAGGCAGAGCGCGACCGCGACGAGGATGACGCGCATCGGCGAGTCCTTACGCATAACGCCTCTCCCTTCGCTCGATGTTCGCCTTCACGACCCAGTAGTCGATCAGCGGAGCGAACACGTTTCCGAACAGAATCGCGAGCATGATCCCCTCGGGAAACGCGGGGTTGATCACGCGGATCAGAATCGTCATGAAGCCGATGAGAAGGCCGTAATAGACCTTGCCGGTGTTGGTGAACGCCGCCGAAACGGGGTCCGTCGCCATGAACACCGTTCCGAATGCGAGTCCGCCCACGACGAGGTGCCAGTGCGGCGCCATCTGAAACATCGGATTGCTGTCGCTGCCTATACCGTAGAGAAGGCCGGCGGTGGCCAGCGCTCCCACCGTTACGCTCGCCATGATGCGCCAGGAACCGACCCCGCTCACGATCAGCAGAACCGCCCCGAGTATGCAGGCCAGCACGGATGTTTCGCCCATGGAACCCTGGATGTTGCCGAGGAACGCCTGCCACCAGGTCATGTCCGCCATGACCGGGGCCATGCCGTCGGCGGCCGCGAGGCCGAGCGCGGTCGCGCCCGTGAATCCGTCCAGCGCGGTCCAGACCGCGTCGCCCGAGATCTCGACGGGATAGGCGAAGTAAAGAAAGGCGCGCGCGGTCAGAGCCGGGTTCAGGAAATTACGCCCGGTTCCACCGAAAATCTCTTTCCCGACCACGACGCCGAACGCGGTACCGATCACGACCTGCCAGAGCGGAATGGCCGGCGGCAGCGTGAGGGGAATCAGCATCCCCGTTACCAGGAAGCCTTCGTTGACTTCATGGCCGCGAATCATCGCGAACGTGACTTCGCAGATGCCGCCGGCGATGTTGCACGCGAGATACACCGGAATGAAGTAGAGCGCTCCGTGCACGACGTTCGCCAGCAGATTGCCCGGATCGTATCCGATTCCCAGGAGCCCGATGACCCAGCCGCGCCAGCCGGTCTTTTCGGCGATCCCCATCGCCTCCATGGCGAGGTTCGCCTGATAGCCGGTGTTCCAGAGCGCCATCATGATGCAGGGCGTCAGCGCGACCGCGACCGTGATCATCATGCGCTTCAGATCCATGCCGTCGCGCACGTGCGACGCGCCGGACGTCACTTCACCCGGCGTATACAGAAACGTATCGAGGACTTCGTAAAGTGCGAAGAAGCGCTTGAGCTTTCCGTCGCCTACGAAGTGCGGCTCGGCCTGGTCCAGGAGGTTGCGAAGAATCTTCAACTCTTACCCTTCCTTCTCGATCGTCGTCAGCATCTCGCGAAGGAGAGGCCCGAATTCGGTCTTTCCCGGGTCGACGAACGTGCAGAGGCTCAGATCTTCTTCGTCGAGCTCCAGCACGCCGAGCTTCAACGCCGCTTCGGCATCATTCGAAAGGAGCGAGCGGAGGAGATATGTGGGAATCATGTCGAGCGGCATGACGTTCTCGTACATGCCGATCGGAACCATGGCGCGCTTGCTTCCGTTCGTTGTCGTGGTAAACGCGTAGCGCTTGCCGCCGAACAGGTCGAAAATCTTGGAAGCGAAGACGTTCTTCGTGGAAAACACGTCGAGTCCGGGCTTCTGCCATCCCAGGAGTTCGCGCTCCCGGTTCTCGCGGATGACGGCGACCTGATTGTGATAGCGGCCGAGGAAATCGGACGGATCGCCGGCCGGGGCATGCGTGCCGGAAAGCACGGACCCGCTGATCACACGATTTTCGCCGTCTTTCAATTCCCCTGCCAGCAGCTCGGAGATACAGGCGCCGATTCGCGTCCGAACGAGCCGCGGTGTCTTCACCTGCGGCCCCCCGATCGCGACCACGCGCTCGGTCCAGATCCTGCCCGTCGCGAGCAGCTGACCGAGCCCGATGACGTCCTGATAGCCGATGTGCCAGACGGTGCGCTTCGCGTTCACCGGATCGACCATATGAATGTGAGTGCCGACGAGGCCCGCCGGATGCGGCCCGAGAAAACGATGAACCTCGACCGACGGGTGTTCGATCTCGGGGATCGTCGTCACTTCGCCCAGACAGACGTGCACTTTGGGCGCCAGGCGTGTCAGGGCGAGCACACCGTTTCGAAATGCCTGGGGCTGTTCGCCTATGTACATTTTCGGGCGCGGCGCGAGCGGACGCGTGTCGACAGCGCGCACGAAGATCGACTGCGGTTTCGTGTCCGGCTCCGGCACCTTGCTGAACGGCCGCGCGCGCAGCGCCGTCCAGATTCCCGATGCGACCATCAGAGACTTGAGACGCGCCGGATCGACCGTCGGAATCTGTGACTCCGGGATCGCTTCGAACGTCTCCTCGTCGTGCCCTTCGAGACGGACCACGACCGATAGAAACGCGCGCTTCTCGCCACGGTGTATCTCGACGACTTCGCCGGCGCCCGGAGACGTGTAGCGGACCTGAGGGTTCTTCTTGTCTTCGAAGAGAGGGGTGCCGGTTTTCACGCGGTCGCCGACCTGGACGAGCATGGTCGGCCGCATCCCGATATAGTCCGGTCCTTTGAGGGCCACCATGGTAACGGGATTGCCGGGTTCTATGATCTGAAGCGGACCACCCTGGATCGGGAGATCGAGTCCTCGTCTGATTCGATAGGTTGCCATCGTGACCTTAAGGTCCCGCGGA
>JABDJQ010000738.1 GCA_013002425.1 Gemmatimonadota bacterium | reverse complement strand
ATCTGGAAGGGCCATATCCGCTTTTCCCTCGTCACGATCCCGATTCGCATCTATAACGCCGTAGATACCGCGCAGACCATCCGCTTCAATCAACTCCACAAGGAGTGCAACGGGCGCGTCGGCTACGACAAGAAGTGCAAGAAGTGTCTCGAGGTCGTGAAGAACGACGCGATCGTCAAAGGATACGAATACGAACCCGACACGTACGCGACAATCGAACCGGAAGACTTCGAGAAGATCCGGCTGAAGAGCACGAAGGTCATCGAGATCGAAGGCTTCGTCGACGCGAAGGAGATCCACCCCACGCTCTATAGTTCACCGTACTTCGCGGGCCCCGACGGCGAGATCGCGTCGAAGACGTACGCGCTGCTGAGTAACGCGCTGCTCGATTCCGGCAAAGTGGGCGTCGGGAAAGTGGTGCTGCGCGATCGGGAGGACATCGTGCTCGTCGCGCCGCACGAGTCGGGCATTCTGCTGCACAAGCTGCGCTACCCAGAAGAGCTTCGCAGCATGGGCGACGTTCCGCTTCTCGAAGAAGAAGACGCGGACGCCGAACAGCTGAAACTCGCGAAGAGCCTCGTCGATTCGATGACGACGAAACTCGAGAAGATCGAACTGACGAACAAGTATAATGAAGCGCTTCGCGAAGTGATCGAGGCGAAGATCGAAGGCAAGGAGATTGTTACGGTCGAAGAGGAAGAGACGCCGATCATCGACATCATGACGGCGCTCAAAGACAGCATCAAGCAGGCGAAGACGTCGAAGAAAGACATGGTCAAAGCGAAGGGTGCGAAAAAGGGCGCCACGGCCAAATCGAAGAAGAAGGCAGCGGGCAAATAGGTGGCGCGGGTGCGCCTCGCCTGGGAATAGAAACGGGACGGGTGCGGGACATGGGTACGAAGAAGAAGCAGGACAATGTCATTCCGTTTCCCGGCGCGGGACAGCGCGTCGCGTTCGAGCGCGTCAAGGCGAAGCGGGTCGGCCCGGAGTCGCAGGCGCAGCTCGGCCTGTTCGAAACGCGTAACGCGGAGATCCTGCCGCTCGGCAACCTGAGCTCGTTCGAACTCGCGCTTCGCTTCGACGAAAACGGCGACGACCGCGCGATCGAATACTACGAGAAAGCGATCGCCGAAGGCGACGCCGGCGACGACGCGTACTCGAACCTCGGCATCATCTACACGAAGTCGGGCGACACCGTCTCGGCCTTCGACTGCTTCACGCGTTCCCTGCTCCAGAACCCGCGCCATTTCGAGAGCCACTACAATCTCGCGAACCTGTACTTCGAAAGCGGCGATGTCCGCATGTCGCGCCTGCACTACGAATTCGCGGGGCGGCTCGAGCCCGAATTCCCGAACGTCTACTTCAATCTGGGGCTGATTTACGCGGTGGAAGAGAATTTTCCGAAGGCGATGGAGGCTCTTTCACGTTTCAAAGCCCTCGTCCCGGAAGAAGAGGGGCGCAAGGCGGACGAACTGCTGATCTCGCTGCAGCTTTCGGTGACGCCGAAGAGTTGATCCCGGCTTTCCCGATCATCCTTCACGCAATGAAATGAACTTCAATCCCGAATGAACGTGACATGAACGACAGAAGTCCGAAAGACCGATTCCTCGACAGCCTGGAGCGATGCGCGGAGTCAGAAGAGTTCATCCCGACGTTCTACTCCCGCTTTATCGGCGCTTCCGATGCGGTTGCGGTGAAGTTCGAGAACACGGATTTCAAGCGCCAGAACAAGATGCTGATCCGCTCGCTCCGCCTGGCGGCGGGCGCCACGTCGGGTGATCCGAACGCGCTCCGCGAACTCACGGAGCGCGCGGAGACGCATGACCGCCACCACCTCGATATCGAGCCCAGGCTTTACGACTACTGGCTTTCCGCGCTCATCGAAACGGCCAGCGAGTTCGACGGGCAATGGAACGAACCGATCGAACAGGCATGGCTCAGCACCTTGAGCCACGTCATCGACCACATGAAGAGGCACTACTAGATAAGGCGATTCGCGAACGCTACGGCGCCGTACCGTCGTGGCACTCGTAGCAGCCGGTTTCGCGCCATTCCTCGTCGATGTCGTCCGGGTGCACGAACTCGAGTCCCTCGGGGGAATTCGAGTACTCCGCGAATTCCCCTGACCCCTGCGACAGAATGATGTGACAGGCGTTGCAGTCGCGCGTAATGGGCTCGTCCTCATGCGACACCATGGTGCCGTCGTGGCAGCGCATGCAGCCCTTGTCCGTAAAGTGGCCGATGTTGTCGGGATAGGCCGCCCAGCTCGTCTTCATTTCCGGGAATATATTGTACGAGAACACTTCCTGGGTTCCTGCGATCGCCTGACGCACTTTCGGGCCTCTCGCGGCCTCATCTCCCAGTTCGTCATGATAGTAGCCCGCAATGTGTTCCGCGATCCCCTGCCTGGCCTCTTCCTTGGTTTCGTACTTGCCGGTCATCGCTTCCACGGCCACAGCCTTGATCGATGGAAGGTCGCGCGGTATTCCGCCGGTCAGGAGCGCGAGATCCACGGCATAGTCCGGCGAGTGGAAGATATGACTCGGCCTGTTGTGACAGTCCACGCAATCCATCGTGCGGATCTCCGCGGATGCGATTTCTTCTTCCGTCAGCGGATCTTCCTCGCTCTGGTAAACGGTGACCCTCCCGGTCCCCTTGTCCGTAAAGCGTACCCAGGGAATATCCTGCCGCCGCTCGTCACGCGCGATGTACTCCGTCACGGACTGGATGTTCATATGCCAGTGAATCCCTTCCTTCTGGCCGGAGACTTCGTCACCGCCCCCGGTGCGGATCAGCATGTTGATGGGCCAGTGCGTGACATCCTCGTCGTACATGTAATGGTTGTACTGAACCTGCTGCGCCCCGAAGAACTTCTCTGGCCAGTGACACGTTTCGCACGTCTCCTGGGCCGGGCGGAGGTTCTCGATCGGCGTGGGAATGGGGCGGGAGTACGTGTTCAGCGCCACGGCAAAGACCTGCCGCACACCGGACAGCTTGGAACGCGCGAACCATCCCGCACCGGAACCGATGTGACACTCGGCACACGACACGCGCGCGTGCGAGGAGCGCTGGTAAGCCGTGTACTCCGGTTCCATCACATCGTGGCAGGTGAGGCCGCAGAACTCGACGGAGTTCGAGTGGTTGTAGGCGTGATAACTCCCGACCGAGAAGAAGATGATCAGGAAGAAAGTTCCGACAGTGAAGAAAGTCGTGAGCCACCTGTGGCGGGGGATCCGAAGATCGACCACCGGCCAGCGGGCGGGCCTTACCGTCTCGCCGCGCTGATGTCGGCGCCACGTTCTGATCATCCCGATCGGGATAATCAGGATGCCCAGGAAGAAGAACGGCGGCAGGACCATGTAAAGGAAGATGCCGATGTACGCATTCGAATGGCCCGTCAACACCTCCACGAGGAACAGCAGCACGATGAAGACGAACGAGACCATCGCCAGGAGGATGCCCGTGATGGTCATGGGGTTGCCGGCGTATCGAGACCAGAAGAACTTATCCATGAAAATCTCCTTTGCGCCGCAGCGTCAGTCGGAGGAGGACCGGCAACAGGCACGGCGGGCAACCGTGACGATTGCTACAGTATTAGTGGAATGCTACTCCAAGCCGGGAGACCGTGCCATTGCGGTTATCCGAAGTCGCTCCAGGGCAAAGCGCTCGAATCGACTCATTCAGGGCCACCAGCCGCGATTTTCAGGAAGCTCTCGGCGAGTTTCGGCCCCGTCCCCTCGTCTTCGTGCTTGAAGAACACGAAAGCGTGCTTCCAGCCGAGATCGCGCGCGCGGTCGCGCCACGACTCGAGTTCCTTCTCGGCGTAGCTCGTCTTCCGGAGGCGGAGATAGCCCCAGTCCGCCGTACCGACGCATTCCACCGACTCGTCGTCATCTGACTCGGCGATACAGAGAGCGCAGTTCTTCGCGCGCAGAATGTCGTGCACGGCGGGATCGTTCCACGACTCGTGCCGGAATTCGAACGTCGCGGGAAAATCGTCCGGCAGGTTCGCGACGAAGGCGGCCAGGCGGTCGTCGTCTCGTTTGGAGTTCGGCGGCAGCTGAAAGAGCACGACGCCGAGACGCGCGCCGAGCGCACCCACGGTTTCGATCAGATAGTCGGTTTCGTCGTACGGTTCTTTCAGTCGCTTGAAATGGGTGATACGTCGCGAGGCTTTGATCGAAAAGCGGAACGATTCGGGCACCTGCTCCGCCCACCCTTCGAGCAGTTCGCGCTTCGGCAGGCGATAGAAGGTGTTGTTGATCTCGACGGCCTTGAGCCGTCCCGCATAGTAGGAGAGCATCTCCTTCGCGGGAATCTTCTCGGGGTAGAAATTCCCCTTCCACTCCTTGTAGCTGAAGCCGCTCGTGCCCGCGTACCATTCCATGGGGTAAGGCTAGCACCCGCGGGGATACGGGTAAACGCGAATCAGTTCGTGGGAGGATCCGGAAAACCGGGCAACGTGCCGTTACCGTCTCCATTGCCGTCTCCGTCACCGTCGCCGCCTCCGCCCGAACCGCCGGCGAGGATCGCCAGCAATACCGCGGCCGCGGCGCCTCCGCCGATCAGGTACCATTTGTTCCTTCCGCCGCCCTCTTGCCTGCACTCGAGCAGAGCCTCTTCGAAGATCTCTTTTTCAGTTGAAGTATACAGCGAGGAGTCGGGACGCCAGGAGCCGTCGATCTGAATGACTTCGCAAAACGCGTTCCGGGCGTTCACCCGATTGCCGAGTTCGGCCTCGCAGCGGGCCTGCAGCGCGTAGGCGTCGCGGAGATCATCCCCCGACAGCGCGCCGCCCGTCGTCAGACGGTTCACGATCGAGAGCGCGTTCAGGAAGTTGCCGTAGTTGAATTCGTTCGTGGCGTTCGCGAGTTCATCCCGCGGAGTCTGCGCCTCTGCGACCGGGGGATGAGCCGCAGCCAGTAAGACTGCCAGCAGCACGGGGATGATGAATCGCGCAACACGCATCAGCGGCCTCTCTTGTCGGCAAAGACTGTGTCGATGACTATAGTCTTTCCGGACGCCGGCGTGAAGCCTCGAATCGTGCGCGAGCCGAACTCGGCATGACGCACTTCGATCGTGTGCTGCTCGCAGGCGGACGCGCTCCCCTCCCAGACACGCTTTTCTTTCGCGGCGAGCCGGCCGTCGAGATAGAAGTCCGCGAACAGCGGGCTTACGACGACCTTGACGCCGCCCGGCGGCGCCGCGGGCAGCGTCGTCATGACCTCGCCGCGCATCCCCTCCCGTACCGTCGCGCGTTCGACCGTCGTTCGATAGCAATCCTTCGAAAGCACGATCTCCCACGAACCGGCGGGCAGTTCCAGATCGCACGGCGTGCGTCTGCCTGTACTCGTGCTGTTCCGTTCGCCCGCGCGGCGATAGCGGACCGAGGCGCCTGCCGGGTCCGAAGCGACACGGATCGCTCCGACGCCCGTCGCGACCGTGCCGGACGCCATCGGCGCGGGGATCTCGACGAACTGATCCTCGGACTCGCCGATCGCGGTCGTGACTTCGATTTCGACAGCGGGGCGATCTTCGACCTCGAGCTTCACGATCCAGTCGCCGGCCGCAAGACCGAGCGAGCACGGCGTCACGAGTCCGATCGTGTGAAACTGCGCGGCATCCGGGCGGCGGAACGCGATCGAAGCTCCGGGCGGATTGCTACGCACGACGACCCAGCCGACCGTTTCGGCCGGTGTCATCGCGAGACGCGCGCTGTTCCACTGGCCCGCGCGAACGTAAACGTCGGCCGTCTCGGGGCTCATGCCCTCGAAAGCCGCGATGAAACTCCAGTTCCCGTGAGCGATATCGAGCGTGCTCGGCAGCGCCTTCTCGTGCGCGACGAACGAATCCATGCCCGGCCCCTTCTTCCGCACGGTCGCGCCGGAAGGATCGCTCTCCAGTATCAGATAGCCCCGCGCCATCGCGAGCGGCGCGTTCAGTTCGACTTCCCGGCCGGCCTCGACCACGACCGCGCGATCGAACGGCTCCTGCCCGGACTTCTGCACGCGAACCGTGTACTCGCCCGCCGGAAGGTGGACCATGCAGGGCGTCGTCAGGCCGGTCGACTCGAACGCCCTCTCGTCGGCTGCCCGCACCGAAACGAGAGCACCGCCCGGCTCGCTGGTCACCATGACGGTTCCCTCGTCAGGCCCGCCCCGCCCGAACCAGAACAGCAGGAACGCGAGGAGCAGCGCACCGACTCCCGAATAGAGGAGCGGCTTTCGATACTTCGAGGCCAGGATGCCCCCGCCCGGCTCTTCCGAATCGCCGCCCGGACCGCCGGAGCCGGAGCCTGCGCCACCCGATCCGCCCTCTCCCGTCGTCCCGGCATCCGCCCCGCCTGCCGATCCGAAAACCTGATTCACATCGACGGTCGCCTCGTCACCGATCTCCTTGCGGATCTTCGCGAGGCCGTCGCGCGCCCGCTGGTTCCCCGGGTCGAGCCAGAGCACGACGTCGAACTCGCGCCGCGCCTTCTGATAAGCCCCCGGCCCCATCGACATGAGCTCGATGCCGCGGTCGTTGTGCCGCTCGATCTTCGCCGTGCGGATTTCCTGTATCAGCGCGTGCGGATCGGCCGCGAAACGGGGCAGAAACTGGCGCCGGTGCTGCACGAGATGTCCTGAACGCTCGAGCGCGTCCATCACGACCGCGAGTTCCTGCAGCACTTCGGACATCGTCTGATACCGGTCGGCGGGATCCTTCGCGATCATCTTGCGCACGAAGCCGTCGACCTCGGGCGCGATCAGCTTCATCTCCTCGGTCAGTGACGGCGCCGGCGCGTTCAGGATCTTTTCGCGCAGCTCGGACGGCGACGCGCTCTCGAACGGCCGCTTTCCGCAGAGCAGTTCGTACGCCGTGACGCCGAGCGAATAGATATCCGAGCGCTGATCCGTTTCGCCGTCGCGCGCCTGCTCGGGCGACATGTACGAGGGCGTCCCGAGCGACAGGTTCTCGCCCGTCAGCCGCGTCATGCGCTCCATGTCTTCCATGCGGAACGCGAGCCCGAAGTCGACGATCTTGATGCCGCCGGTCGCGGAGAGCAGCAGATTGCCCGGCTTGATGTCGCGGTGCACGATCCCCTTGTCATGCGCCGCGTGCAGCCCGTAGGCGATCTCCTCGATGATGGCCATCGCGATCTCGACAGGAAAGCGCGGCACCTCTTCGAGCAGAAGGCGCAGATCCGTTCCTTCCACATATTCCATGACGATGAAATACGTGTCGTCCTGTTCGCCGAGATCGATGACCGAAACGATGTTTTCGTGGTGAAGTCCGGAGAGGGTCGTGGCTTCGCGTTCGAAACGCGTGATGAAGGACGTGTCGGCGGCGAGCGCCGGCGGCAGCACCTTGATCGCGACCTTGCGCCCGAGACTGGTATGTACGCCGAGATAGAGCGCCGCCATTCCGCCCGAAGCGATCTTCTCCTGCAGTTCGTATGGTCCGAAACGGGCCGGCATGCGAAAGCGTCTCCTTGGCCTCTGAAACTCGCGCGCCTGCTAACGATAGCAGGATCAGTGATTTGGGGCGACCGGAAATCCGTGGCGGCCGGCACTGCTTCCGCCGGGGGTCAGACACGGCCTGCGTGCTCCGCTCCAGGCTTCGGACGACGAGCACAGCAAACCGAAGGCGCCGCAAATAGAGCCTTCGCCATTCCCTCTCGCGCTTGTTCGTTTTCCGCCCCCGGTGCTATCATCGGTGCCTCATGAAACCCCCAAGCGAAATGATTCGTTCGGCCGCCGCGCTTGCACTCTGCCTCGCTATCCTCACGGCCACCCCGTTTTCTCAAGCCGCCACCGGTCCCGACCTCACCGAACGCATTCTGATCGACGGCAACTCGGCGGACTTCTCGCGGGAAGACGAGTTCGTGTTCGGACAAGTACTCGCGGACCTCGACGGCGACGGCACTCCGGAGCGTATTCTGCAGGAACGCCCCGACGATTCGCGCTGGGGCTTCAACAACGATATCAATCAGATCTGGATGAGCTGGGACGCGGAGAACCTCTACGTCGCGATTGACGGCATCGCCTGGGACAACAACATCATCCTGCTGTTCGACTATCGGAGCGGCGGGCTCGAAAAGATGACGGAATTGAACGCATGGCGCCGTAACTTCGTATTTTCGAACGACTTCTTCCCCGACTTCTTCCTCGCGACCTGGGACGGGAATACGACGCCGCAGACATGGCGCTCGTCCGGCGCGAATACCGTGACGCAGATCGACAATACGCTTTTCGAAACGGTGGCCACGTTCGCCCAGGGGGCGCAGGGGCGGTCGATGGAAGCGCGCATCCCGTGGACGGTCTTCTTCCCCGAAGAGCTCGTGCGCGCGTACGACGAGCGAACCGGCGACTCGACATACGTCCTCCCGAACGGCCTCGACCCGGCGCACACGATTCGTTTCGCGGCCGTGCTGACGGCGGGCGGCGACGGCACCGGCGGACCGGACTCCGCGCCCGACAACTTCGGCGGGCACACGACCGAGTCGAGCGACCTCGTTACGATCGACAACTACGCGATCGTGCCGCTCGACATCACGTATTTCCTGACGAACACCGGAGAGCAGGTCTACGTCTACGACGAAACCGTCGTCGACACCGTGCTCGCGGACGATCTCCCCGATCTGGACGGCGTAGCCGTTTCACGGCGGATCTCCTTTCTCGCGCCGCCGCCGCTCTTCGGCGTTCGCTTCACGATTTCGGAGATCGCGCTCATTCGGCCGGTCGTTTCGCCGGAAGAGGATCTTCCTCTCGAGTTCACCTTCCTCGTGGAACCGCCGAGCGACGAGGAGTTCCGCAACGTGGATCTCACGGCCGAGGTGTACGATCTCCAGGGGAAGCGGATCAAGACGCTCTATCGTAACGAACAGCGCTCGATCGTGGAGTACGCGGTGCCCGAAGAGGATCGATGGGACGGGCGGGACGAAAGCGGCGATATGGTGCCCGGCGGAATCTACATCCTCCGGCTCGTGATCGAG
>JABDJQ010000735.1 GCA_013002425.1 Gemmatimonadota bacterium | reverse complement strand
GCCCTGATTTCGTTTCCTTACGCCGACTTATCTCCCGAACCAGGCCCGAAGTTGCGTGCGATCGCGCCGCGCGGGGACCCCGATCGAGCCTGCCGAGATCGGGGTGCCGCGGCGCGACAGGACCCGCCCGGCCTCCCACTACCCTCCAGGCGCCGACAATCCCTGCTCCTCGCACAGTTTCAGCAGCTTTTTGAGCGCGCGCGCATGGAGCCGACAGGTCCACGATTTCGACAGACCGACCTTCGCGCCGGCTTCTTCGAGCGTCTTGTTATTGAAGTAGTAGTCCTCGATCACGGAACGCTCTTTGTCGTCGAGCTTGTGGACGACCGCCCTCATGAGAGTGGCGATCTGGTTAACCTCTGTTATATCATGCGGATCCTGGGTTTCATCCGCGATTTCTATCGGGGCTTCGTCGGAATCCATCGAAAGCAGTTTCGCCGTGGCGATGTTCTCGATCAGGTCCTTCGTCTGCTCGATCTGCTCCTCGACCGAGATCAGGCCGGGCCGGGCGCGCTCCGTTTCCGCGGAATCCTCGAGAATCTCGTTGCTCGCGGCCTCGTAAGTGACGGTTTTGCGGTCCTTTACGTGATCTCGCGCGTTGAACCAGGTCATCTTGCGGATCCCGTCGAAGATCGCGCCCCGGATCCGGTAGTAGGCGAACGTCTTGAAGAGAACACCGCGCCCGGCGTCGAATCGCCGGCTCGCCTCGATCAGGCCGATCTGCCCGAAACCGACGAGGTCTTCGACGTCGACGAAGCTCGGAAGCGAGCGCAGGATCTTGTGCGCCAGTGCTTCGACCAGCGGAAGATGTTGCTCGACAAGCTGTTCTGCGGTCTGATTCAACGATAGTGCCCTAACCCCTTACGCAACCATGAGTTGAGAATAGCACGCGAAGGCGGTGCCATGTCAACGAATGGTAAGGCCGGGGAAGGGGGAGGCGCCCGGTCGTTTCCTTCACTATAATAGGCCGGAGGGCGGCGCGGCGGAAAATCCGCTCAGAGTGAAACGCGCCCGCGGCAAGCAGCGACGCGATCGAATCGTTGTCCGCGATCACCGGGCAGGACGAACACGCATTCAATACGGGGAGAACGATTACATGATTCGCCACAACGCGCTTCTTCGTGGAACGACGCTGATGCTCGCACTTACGCTCGGCTTCTCCTGCGGTGATGATGACTCTTCGACGAACCCGGGCAATCAGCCGATTCGAGTACCGGGCGATTACGCGACGATCGAAGAGGCGATCACCGCTGCGAAAGCCGGCGACACGATCGAACTGACGGAGGCGATGTATTCGTTCGACAAGGCGCTCGTGATCGAGGCGAAGACCGACCTGATCATCCGGGGAGCGACGGACTCATTCATGCGGCCCGTGCTGCAGTTCGGGACCGGAGTCGGCACGGACGCCATCTCCGTCGAGAACACGTGCACGAACGTTACGATCGAAGGGATCGAAATCGAACCCGCGCCCGGGCTCACGTACCGGCACGGAATCACGATCCGCGGCGCCGGTACCGAAGTGCGGGACTGCTGGATCGAAGACGCGCGCTCCAACGGCATCAACCTGCCGGGCGCGGTCGCGGATGTGCTGATCGAGCGGAACTACCTGATTCGGTCGGGGCTCTTCGGCGTGTCGTGCAACTCCGGCGCCGACGCCGTGGTCCTGCGGAACACGATCGTCGACACGGGCGACTGCGGGCTCTATTCGTTCGAGTCCGCGCCCATGATGATGCGGAACATCGTCGTGCGCAGCGCGAACTGGGGCATCGCCGTATTCGGCACCACGCTTCCCATGATCACGTGCAACGCGCTCTACGAGAACGTCACGGCCGACTATTCCCCGCTTACGCCTCCGGCCGTGAACGACATCCAGGCCGATCCGGTCTTCTGTACCGAGACCACGTTTTCGCTGCTGCACACATCGCCGTGCACGGCGGAGAACAGCGTGACGTGCGGCGCGATCGGCGCGAGCGACGACGTGTGTGAGGGTTCGTAGGGCCGCTTACTGTCCGCGGTACCTCGCCATCCATTCGTTCTGGAATTCGACGAGATCTTTCTCGTGCGGAGGCGCGATGTCGTCGACGAACGGGGCCTCACCGCGCGGCAGCACGAGGCGCTTTCCTGCGGAGACCGGCTGCATGTCGTCCTTGTCCGCGCCGATCATGGCGGTTCCTTCGTGCACGCAGATGCAGGTCGCGCCTTCATCCCGATAAACGGAAACCATCGTGCCTCTCACCTCGACGATTCCTTCGGGCGTCGACATGGCGATGGTATGCCCGGGGAAGTCGTTGCCGGTCATGAAGCGCACTTCGCCGTCTTCGAGTGAACCGGACCAGCTGGTCGGATCCGACGCCGACACGATCGGCACCGAGAAATCGGCGCCGGACGACGCCTGGAAGAGCAGAATGTCGCCGAACGAGATCACGAACTCGGATCCTTCGCCCACACGGACGCGCGACCCGGGACGAATCGCGCCGCGCACGTCGATCGTGCTGCCGGCTTCGAAACGGATCCCGTCGACCACGATCGCGCCGACGTGCCTGATTTCGGCGACTTCGATGAACGGGCGCGGCTTCAGCGCGATGTAGAGCAGAAGAGCGGCGGTGATCGCGAGCGCCAAGCCGTACCAGACCGGCCGCTTCGTGCGCACGCCTTTGCGTGCGGCGCCCTTGCGCGGCGTATGCCGTCCGCGCGCGCCGTCGGGATAGATCGCGGCCTCCGCTTCGTCTTCATCGGCGAGTCCCGCGGCGCCCGCGCCGTCGCCTTCGACGAGCGGCGCCCGGTTTGCGATCGCGCCCGAAACGAACTCCGCGCGCAACTCGTCACGGAACGGAGCGTCGGCGCGCACGTCCCGGGCGCCGAGGGCGCGCACGCGTTCCCGCGCGGCCAGCTCTTCGGGCGTCAACGCGTCGTCGCGTCCTTTCCTATTGTCGCGTTCGTTCATGTCGTCTCGTTCGCTCATGGCGACTCGGGCCTTTCACCAGGCATTTCCAGCAGAGGGGGCAGAATCGTGGCGAGCGCCTTCAGCGCGCGCGAATACCGTTTGCGAACCGCGGCGTGGCTCGCGCCCACGAGCTCGGCGATTTTGTCATGCGCCAGACCCTGATAGTCGTGCAGCACGACCACGGTGCGCAGCCCCTCGGGTAGCTCGCGAAGCGCGGCCTGCACGATCGCTCGTTCCTCTTTGCGGATCGTGGCGCCTTCCGGCGTATCCTGCTCGGCCGCCACGCGCTCCTGCAATCCGGGTTCGTCCTCCCACGACGATGTCTGATTCATGCGGCGGCTCTTTTCACTTCGCCAGAGATCGCGACACACGTTGTACGTGATGGTCGTGAGCCACGGTTTCGGGTCGCGGGCCGTATCGATCCGATCGATCGCGCGGTGAACGCGCAGAAAGACTTCCTGCGTGACGTCCTGCGCCGTTTCCCGGTTCCCGACCAGGTGAAACGCGAGCCCGTGAATCATCGAGAAGTAGTGGTCGAAGAAGGCCCCGAGCGCGTCGCCCTCACGGGACTTCGCGCGTTCGAGCAGTTCGAGCGGAGGCGGCGGGATGGCCGGCGTTGACGAGGAGCTCTCAGACCCCGAATGCCCGGCGCCCGCACCGCCTGACCCGCTCCCGGAGGATGTTCCCTCGTGGTGCAGCAGCCGGCGCCATTGCCTTGCAAAACTTCTCGCCATGAATTACGTTTCCCGGCCGGAACTGTGTCGCGCCCGCTCGTTAATAGTATCGAGCGCCCCCGCAGTCACACTTCGGGACGCCCTCCGTAAACCCTTGTGAATCTGCACGATTCACCTTCATGCTAGCAAGCTCAGGATAACCAGGAAAGGGAAACCGCATGCTCGGGAAACTCCAGACACTGCTCTATTTTCTTGTGGCGCTGATGATTGCGCCGCTCGTCGGCTGCGGGGACGACGATAACGAAGGCCCCATGAATCCAGGCACCTCCTCGAAAACCTTCCGCGTCACGATCACGAACACCTCGGGCGATTTCGCATTCCCGGTCAGCGGCTCCTTCTCCGTGCCGGTAGGCGCGACGGAGGCCGGCGCGATCGGGCCGGGGCAGGCGTACGAATTCCGCGTCGGCGCCACGCCGGGCCAGGCGCTTTCGTTCGCGACGATGATGGTGCAGTCGAACGATCTCTTCTTTGCGCCCGACGGTGACGGCATCGCGCTCTTCGACGGCTCGGACAATCCGATCAGCGGCAACGTGACCGACCAGGTCGAGCTGTGGGACGCGGGTACCGAAGAAGACGAAGAGCCCGGGCTCGGCGGCACCCAGGCGCCGCGGCAGGATCCGGCCGGCAACGACGGCCCGAACGATCCCGACAACACCGTGCGCCTCGCGAACGGCCCGTTCACGTACCCGGCGGTGAGCGACATGATCGAAGTGACGATCACGCACGAAGGCGGCAACACCTTCCTCGTGCGCATCGAAAACGTGTCGGTCGAGGGCACGCTCGTGACGACGACGAACGAAATGCTCGCGGTGCCGATGGCGCCCGGAATCTTCGTCGTGCACTCGGATCCGAATCCGTACTTCACCGCCGGTTCGCCGGACGCCGGCGACGGTCTCGAAGCGCTGGCCGAAGACGGAAACGCGAGCGGCCTCGCTGCGTATCTGGGAACGATGACGGGCGTCGGCACGCCTTTCGCCCCCGGCGTCTGGGCCGTGCACACGACCGACGGCCCCTTCTTCGACGACAACGTCGCGTATCGTTCGAACGGCATCGAGGCTCTTGCCGAAGACGGTGATCCGGCCGGGCTCGCCACCGCGGTCATGAGCCGCGCGGGCATCGAAGCCTCGGGCGTCTTCAATACGCCGACGGGGGCGGCCGGTCCGGGGGCTCTGATGCCGGGCGCCACGTACGCGTTCGAGTTCGACGCGTCGGACGGCGACCGGCTTTCGCTCGCGACGATGTTCGTGCAGTCGAACGATCTCTTCGTCGCGCCGAACGACATGGGCGTCGACCTCTACCCCGGGGGCGCCGCGCTTTCGGGCGACATCACGTCGATGTTCGATCTCTGGGACGCGGGCACGGAGGCGAATCAGTGGCCGGGCGCCGGTCCGGACCCGGCGCCGCGGCAGGATCCGGCCGGCAACGACGGCCCGGACGATCCCG
>JABDJQ010000160.1 GCA_013002425.1 Gemmatimonadota bacterium | reverse complement strand
AGGCGCCGTCGACCCGGAGGCGGAGCGCAAACTCAGGTCGCTCGGCTATATCGGCGGATGATTTTTTCGCTCGATCCGTCCGTTTTCCCGTCTTAGGGGAGTACGAATCCGTTCCCGATCCACCCCGCATCAAGGAATCGAAGATGACACGAATGATCCTTGCCATGACCGCAGCCGCTCTTCTGCCGGGCTCTGCTCTCGGGCAGCCCCTCGCGAATCCCGACCCGCTGCCCGCGATCGACGGCGCCGACCGCGAGGCGATCGTCGACAGCGTGGCGCGCTCGATTCGCGACGTGTACGTCTTCCCTGACGTGGGGGAGAAGATGGCGAAGCTGATCGAGAAGAACGTGCGCGGCAGGAAATACGACGGCGCGGCGCGGCCCGGCGACTTCGCGGACATGCTCACGCAGGATCTGCAGTCCGTCAGCAAGGATCTCCATCTGAGCGTGAGGGCGGGCGGGCCGTATGTAGCGCCGGCGAACGATGACGAGGAGCAGGCCGAATACGAAGCGCAGATGGCCCGCATGGCGCGCGACAATTACGGCTGGAAGAAGATCGAGCGCATGGAGGGGAACATCGGCTACGTGAAGCTCGACGGTTTCGTCGATGCGGCGCATGCCGGGGCGACCGCGATCGCGGCCATGAACTTCCTCGCGAACGTCGACGCGCTGATCTTCGACCTGCGCACGAACGGCGGCGGCTCCCCTTCGATGATCCAGCTCATCACGAGTTATCTGTTCGACGAACGTACGCATCTCAACAGTTTTTACGTGCGAAGTTCCGACTCGATGGAGCAGTACTGGACGCAGGCGTTCGTGGAGGGCCCACGGATCACGGACGTGCCGGTTTACGTGCTCACGAGCAACTTCACATTCTCGGCCGCCGAGGAGTTTTCCTACAATCTCAAGAATCTCGAGCGAGGCGTGATCGTGGGTGAAACAACCGGCGGGGGCGCGCATCCGGTCGAGATGCACACGTTTTCGTTCGACGGCTACTCGATCAGCATGTCGCTTCCGTTCGGCCGGGCCGTGAATCCGGTCACGGGTACGAACTGGGAGGGGACCGGGGTCGAGCCCGACATCGCCGTTCCCGCGTCCGAGGCACTGGATGCGGCGGTGGAAGACGCACTCGTAAACCTCATGGATGGCGCAGATAACGACCGGAAGCACGCGCTGCAGTGGTCGCTCGACGGTTACCGCGCGCGCCGGAACCCCGTCGTGCTGAGCGAGTCGGCCGCGCTGGCGTACGCGGGCAAGTACGGCCCCCGCAACGTTCGACTCGAAGGGGGCGCTCTCTATTATCAGCGCACGGGGCGCCCCGAAATCCGCATGATTCCGCTCGGCGACGACCGCTTCTCGCTCGAAGGGCTCGATTTCTTCCGGATCGAATTCGTCCGCGACGACACGGGCCGGGTCGTCGAGTTCGTCGGCCGCTATCAGGACGGCAGAAGCGACTCGAACCCGCGCACGGATTCGTAGAACACACGGCAGTTTGATTCTCGTAACCGGGAGCTATCGATGAAACGCCTGTTTCTTCCGTTGATTCTGATCAACTTGTTGACGATGCAATCCGTCGCGGCAGAGACGCTGGCGCGGCGCGGTTCACTCGGCGTTCGCATGAACCCGCCGCCCGAAGAGGTCGCGGACGTGATCGGCGCATACGTTTCGGAAGTGATCGCAGGGACAACGGGCGAAGTGATCGGTCTCGAGGCCGGCGATTTCATCACGCGTGTCGGCGACGAACCCGTTGCGACCACCCAGGATGTCGTGAGCGCCGTGTCCGGTTGGCGCGCAGGGGATTCGGCGCGCGTGGTCGTCATGCGCGGCAGCGACGAGCTCACGCTCACGGGCGAGATCGCGCCGCGCCCGCGGGAGACGTCGGACGAGTGCCGCATCGAATACGGCTCGGTGCCGTTCGACGGCGGGCAGCTCCGCACGATCACGTATCTCCCGAAAGAAGAGGGCGTGTACCCCACCGTGTACATGATCCAGGGGTATACGTGCGGTTCGATCGATCTCTACTACTGGCCCGACTCCCCGCAGCGCCAGCTTTCGCTCGGTCTCGTGCGCGCGGGCTACGCCGTGTTCCATGTCGAGAAGCCGTTCGTGGGCGACAGTGACGGGCCGGCCGACTGTTTCGACATCGACTACGATTACGAAATGCAGGCGTTCGACGAAGTGTATGTCGCGCTGAAGGAATTCGACTGGGTCGACCGGGAGAACATCTTCCTGTTCGGGCATTCGCTCGGCGGAATCGCGGCGCCGATTCTGGGCGCGGAGCATCATCCCCGCGGCATCGCCGTTTACGGCACCGTGGCGAAATCGTGGTTCGAGTATCTCGTCGATCTCTATCGCGTGCAGGAGACGTATTTCGGAACGGACTACGAAACGATCGAAACGCAGGCGCGCGCGAGCATCGGCGTGCTGTACGAGTTTCTGATCAACAAGCGGAATCCGGCCGATCTGGAAGGCGACCCCCGGTTCGCGCAGGCATTCGAGCAGGACATTCTCGGGTGGAACGCGGAGGAGGAGACGGTCCTGAACCGGCACTACACGTTCTGGCAGGGCCTGCAGGACCGCGACCTGACGCGCGCGTGGAAAGACGCGGGCTGCGCGACGCTCGCGATGCACGGCGAATGCGACATTCAGGCGCTCAATTCCGAAGGCGCGGAGATGATCGCGGACATCGTAAACCAGTATCATCCGGGCAAGGGACGCTTCGTCCTGTTGGAAGGAACAGATCACGGTTTCGCGAAGGTGCCGCCGATTCGCGAGTACGCGGAGATGCGACGGGACGGGCGCTACAACGGCCGCTATCTTTCGGAGAATTTCAATCCGCAGGTCGTGACCGAACTCGTGCGCTGGCTGAACGAGAATCTGGCGGAGCCGGGATAGTCCGTTTGTAAGAGGTTCCCCTTGTAACCGCCCGAACGCAAAGGGAGCAGGGGGGCGTGCTATTCCCGCAGCGCGACCAGAACCATCGTCGACTGCGCCCGCACCGGAACCGTGCGCGCATCGCTCTTGACCGGGGGCATGGCGCCCTCTTCGTGAAAGTCGTCCGGCGGTTCCGCGGCCGTGTCGCAGAGTAGATGCCATTGCCTGCCGGCGGCGGGCGCGGGAATCGTGAACGCCACGTTCTCGATCCCGTGATGAAAGATCATCAGGATCTCGCGCTTCTCGTTTTCCGCTGTCAGATGCAGGCCGAGCGTCTCCGTCGCGCCTTCCCACACCGGTGACTGTCCGTCCGCCCCGAGCCATCGAATCGACTCGTCACCATGCGGCGTATGCTCTCGCCCGCGCAGGGCCGGATGCTTCAGACGAAACGCGATCAGGCACTTTACGAACCGGCGCAGCTCTTCGTATTCCTCGACCAGGGTCCAGTCGACCCAGGCCGTATCGTTGTCCTGGCAGTAGGCGTTGTTGTTTCCGCGTTGCGTGCGCCCGAACTCGTCACCGGCGAGAATCAGCGGTATGCCGCGCGCCAGCAGCACGATCGAAAGAAGGTTCTTCATCTGCTTTCTACGAAGCCGCTTGATCGCGGCCGAGTCCGTTTCCCCCTCGATTCCGTGATTCGCGCTCACGTTGTGGTTGTGGCCGTCGCGGTTCTCCTCGCCGTTTCGCAGGTTCCACTTCTTCTCGTACGAGACGATGTCACGCAGAGTGAAGCCGTCATGACAGGCCGCGAAGTTCACGCTGCAGAGCGCGCCGCTGTCATACTCGCCGTAGAGATCCGAACTTCCCGTGAGACGCGTGGCGAGATCGGAAACGCTTCCGGCATCGCCGCGCACGAAGCCGCGGACCTGGTCGCGAAACCGGTCGTTCCACTCCGACCACGGACCCCACGAGGGAAACTGCCCGACCAGATAAAGATCCGCCGGCCCCCACGGTTCGGCGATGAGGCGCGCGTGCGAGAGAATGGGGTCGTTCTTCATCTCGCGCAGGATCGCGGGTTTCAGTTCGATGCCGCCCTCCGGCGCTTCCGCCAGAATCGGCGCGATGTCGAAGCGAAACCCGTCGACTCCCATCTCGGCGTACCAGTAGCGCAGCGTATGAAGGATCAGATCCTTGCCCGGCTTCTGCGAGCAGATGAACGTGTTGCCGCACCCCGAATGATTGCGGTACTCGCCATCGTCGAACGCGTAGTACGAATCTTCGGCAAGGCCGCGGAAGCTCGTGGTGCGTCCCCGCTCGTTCCCTTCGCCGGTGTGATTGAATACGACATCGAGAATCACTTCGATGCCGGCTTCGTGAAAGCGCCGTACCATCTCCCTGAATTCGTCGACCGGGTTCGCGCTGTCGCTCGCATACGAAGCTTTCGGCGAGAGGAAGTGGATCGGATTGTAGCCCCAGAAGTCGAACAGGCGGTCGCCGGTTTCGGGATCGGAGCGGGGGTTGTCGGTTTCGTCGAATTCGGCAACGGGAAGCAGTTCGACGGCCGTCACGCCGAGGTCCTTCAGGTACGGGATTTTCTCGGTGAGGCCGATATACGTGCCGGGGTGCCGAACGCTCGCGCTTTCATGTTTCGTGAAGCCGCGCACGTGCAGTTCGTAGATCACGAGGTCGCGGAGTTCGTGATTCGGACGTTCGAAATGCGGCAGCGAGGTTTCCGGCGGAATGACGACAGAACGGTACTGCTTGTTCGCGTCGCCCCACTCTTCGCCGCCCGTGATGCGCCGCGACCACGGATCGATGAGGTCGGGCGTCTCGTTTCCG
>JABDJQ010000732.1 GCA_013002425.1 Gemmatimonadota bacterium | reverse complement strand
CTCGATCACGGCGAACGCGATCAGCAGGTTGCGCCCCTTGCGGAAGAAGATCGGGTACGCGGCGCTGCCGAGCGCGAGCCCGAACAGAAACGTCGTCAGTATGATCGTGAACGCGTACACCGCGAACCATCCGAGGAAGAACAGCAGCGAGCGCGTCCAGAGGACTTCGTAGGCGAGCGACGTGAATCCCGCGATCGCGAACAGCACGAGTACGAGCTTCGGCGATACGCCGTCTTCGGTCGGTGTGTCGGCGGACTTGCGTGCGGCGCTGGCGTGCGCGGCGGTCTCGCTTTCGGTGCGCGGCGTTTCGAAGCGCGCCACGAAGAACGCGCCGAGCGCCGCCGCGATGTTGAGCGCCATGGCCAGCGCGACCGTGCCGTCGATGCCGAGGCTCGGGATCAGGAAGAAGCCGGCGGCGAAGCACCCGATCATCGCCCCGAACGTGTTCAGCGCGTAGAGAAGGCTGACGCTTCCGCCGAACTTCGTGCGTTCCTTGACGAAGAAACGCGTCATCGCGGGGAGCGTGCCGCCCATCATCGTGGTCGGCAGGAGCAGCGCGATGAAGCAGAGCACGAACCGGCCGAGAGGAAACAGCAGATACGATCCCGAAAGGGAGCGGCTGAGTTCCAGGAAAGCCGGCGTCAGAAGTTTCAATAAGAAGGGAAAGCAGATCGCGAAAACGGCGATGCCGACTTCGAGCCACGCATAGAGGGGCAGCGCCTTCCGCATGCGGTCGGCGCGTTTCCCGAACAGCCAGCTTCCGAGGCCGAGGCCTGCCATGAACGCGGTGACCACCGTGCTGACGGCCAGCGTGGTCGATCCGAACAGAAGCGTGAGCGAACGGCTCCAGACAACCTGGTATATGAGCCCCGCCGCGCCCGAAAGCGTGAACAGGATTCCAACGATCAGTCGATTCAAATGTAACCCCTTGAATTCGTAAGCCCTTATGGTACTGAATCGGCCCATTCGTAACAACCGATAGAGGAATTCGAGGATTGGTATTTTTCAGGCCCGCTGTCCTCTCCCCGCATCATATAAGGCTCAAACTGCCGGGCCGAAGTGCCGAAACCGTGTAGGTAACGGTCGATCCGTCGACAGGAGCCTGCCCATGACGCCTTCGAATCAGACGACACCGCGGGATACGAGCGCCGCCGCCGCTCCCGCCAAGGTCGATGCGCCGGTTCTCGGGGTATATCCGAAAGCCGGGTGGGAGGAGCGCCGGAGGCTCTTCGAGGCGATCGAACGGGTGTATCCGGTGCGGTTTCAAGGATTCGACGACTCCCCCGAGGCCGATCTGGCGGCCGCGGTTCATTTCCGCGGCGACGAAGTGCTGGCATGGGACGGGCGGTCGATTCCGACGCTTTCGATTCCCGCGGCTCTCGAGCGCCGCGAGACCCCCGTCGACCACACGATCGATCTCGAATTTCACCCGCAGGTAGACGACCTCTTTCACGGGCGCTCGCTCGCCGAACGGACCGGTCTCTGCTGGAGCCCGATCGACGCGCGGCCGGGCGACCAGATTCTGGCGCGCTCGGGTGATGATCCCGTCTGGGTCTGGCGGCTCGAGGAGAAGTGGAACGTTTTTATATCCGCCGCGCCTCTTTCGGATCTGGAAGAGGGCGAACGACTCGTCGACCGTTTCCGCCCCGGCTGTTTTCTCGGCCTGCTTCCGCTGCTGCAGCTCGTGCGCGCGGTACTGATGCGAAGCGGCTGGCAGGAGAGTCCTCTTCGCGCCGCGATGGTCGTCGACGGGCCGAATCTGCAGAGCGAGCGCTACGGCCGTCTTTCGCTCGCCGAGCTCGCACGGAACGCGGACCAGTACGATTATCACGTGTCGATCGGCATGCGCCCGGTCGATTCCTGGCGCGTCGACAGCGGCGCGGTCGATCTCTTCCGCACGAAACGAAAACAGCTCTCGCTTCACTTCTGCGGACCGGACAGAGCGCCCCGGAGCGATACGAAATCGCCGATCGGGTCGTCTCCCGGCGATCCCGCCGGCGACCCGCAGGACGTGCTCAACGAGGCGGCGTGCGCGGCACGGCTCGCGCTTGCCTGGAAGCGGATCGATCGCTTCGAAACGAAGTCGCTGATCCCCGTGTCCCGCGTCGTGAGCCCCGAGTCGGGGGTGAGCACCATTGCCGAAGCCCGCATGATGCGCCGGCTCGGCTTCGAGGCGGTCTGCTACGACCAGCCCGCGCAGTGGATGGACG
>JABDJQ010000147.1 GCA_013002425.1 Gemmatimonadota bacterium | reverse complement strand
CCTTCGAGGAGGTGCGTCGCGAACGAGTGCCGGAAAGTGTGCGGAGAGAGCTTCTCGCTGACTCCGGCCTCGATCGCCCGCTTCCTGAGGATCTTCCAGAAACCCATGCGCGAGAGCCCGGAACCGCGCGCGTTCAGAAAGAGCTCGGGCGAACGCTTCCCCCGGAGCAGCTTCCAGCGGGATTGATCGAGATAGCGGTCCACGGACTCGATCGCCCGGCTTCCGAGCGGGATGATGCGTTCCTTGTTCCCCTTTCCCGTGCAGCGCACCATGCGGTCGTCGGGATGGTAGCTGCGCAGAGGAAACTGAACGAGTTCGCTGACCCGCATGCCCGTCGCGTACAGAAACTCGAACATCGCCCGGTCGCGCGCTCCCAGATTGCCGTCCGGCTCGGTGGCGTCGAGAAGGCGTTCGATCGTGGCGACAGGAAGCGCGTGCGGCAGCCGGAGAGGAAGGCGCGGCGAAAGAAGCACGGACGTCGGGTCCTCTTTCAGGTGGCCTCGTTCGACCAGATGCCTGTGAAAGATGCGGAGTGACGAGAACTTGCGCGCCAGCGTGCGGGCGGCGAGGCCCCGCTTCGCGACGTGCGTCGCATACTCGCGCAGGTCGTCGCGCTTCGTGTCGCGAAGCGCACGCACTCCGCGATCGTCGAGCCAGAGAAGATACGCGGTGAGGTCACGCCGGTACGAATCGATCGTGTGAGGCGAAAGTGCGCGCTCGGTCTTCAGAAAGACGAGAAACTCCCGGAACGGACGCGCGAACGGAAGCTCTCGCTCCTGATCGGAATCGCGCTTCATCGCACGGCCTCGCTGAGCCGCTCCCGAATCGTACGCGCCAGCTTCGGCCCGACTCCGGGAACGGCGCATAGATCTTCGACCGATGCTTCTTTCACGCGCTTGACGGATCCGAAATGTCTCAGGATCGCGGCCTTGCGCTCGCCCCCCACTCCCGGAATGGCGTCGAGCGCCGAAGCGCGCGTGCCGCGCGCCCGGCGGTCCCGCTGATAACCGATCGCGAAACGGTGGGCTTCGTCGCGGATGCGCCGCAGCAGCGTGAGACCCGGCCCGTCCGCGAGCTTCAGCGATTCGCGAAACCCGGGACGAAAGATCTCTTCCTCCTTTTTCGCGAGCGAAACGACGCGCATGTCGACCGCGTTCACTTCCTTGAGCGCGCGCACCGCGGCGGAAAGCTGCCCCTTGCCGCCGTCCACGACAACGAGATCCGGCAGTTCGTCTCCCTCGCGCAGGAGTTTCCGAAAACGTCGCAAGACGACTTCGTGCATCGACGCGAAGTCGTCGACGCCGTCCACCGTACGAATCCGATATTTTCGATAGCGCGACTTCTCGGGCAGACCGTCGAGAAAACAAACGGACGACGCGACGAGATCGCGGTCGCCGAGATTCGAAATGTCGAAGCACTCGATTCTGCGCGGGAGCAGCGGCAGTTCGAGCGCTCGCTGCAGTTCCCGGAGCGCATGATACGAACGATCCTTGCGCGCGAGCTTCTGAATCATCAGCGCTTCCCGCTGGTGCTCCGCGTTGGCGCGGGCGAGTGCAAGCAGCTTGCGTTTCTCGCCCCGCTCGGGGACCAGCACCCTCACCGCCGATCCGCGGAGCTCCGTGAGCCAGGGCACGATCCCCTCCCGATCGACGACCGCGCGATCGCAGAGCACCTCTTTCGGCACCGGCATTCCCGAGCCGTACAGCTTCTTCAGCAGCGCGTCCATGATGTCCGTCTCGGCGCCCTCGTCGATCGGAAACACCTCGCGCCCGCTCATCTTCCCTTCCCGCACGCGCATCAGCACCGCCACCGCGTCGCTTCCGCTCCCCGCAATCGCGAACACGTCGCGATCGACGATATCCTGCGAAGTGATTCTCTGGCGTTCCATGACGCGCTCGATCGAACGGATCTGATCGCGATAGATCGCGGCCACTTCGAAACTGTGATCGTCCGACGCCTCCCGCATCGCGCGTCGAAGATCGTCGACGACCGATCGGTTCTTTCCCTGCAGCAGCAGGATGGCGCGCTCGACCATGCGGTCATATTCGGCCTTCGTCACTTTGTCTTCGCATGGCCCCAGGCATCGTCCGATCTGATAATCCAAGCAGAGCTTGACCGGCGTCTTCGTCGGGAACCTGTAAGTGCAGGTGCGAATCGGAAATATTTGATGGATCAACTTCAGAACGCGTCGCATCGCCTTCACGTTCGTGTACGGGCCGAAATACACCGAGCCGTCGCTCTCGATGTTCCGTGTGGCGTAGATGCGCGGATACAGGTCGCCCATCGTGAGCTTGATGAACGGATACTTCTTGTCGTCCTTCAGTCGCACGTTGTACCGCGGCTGATGCTGCTTGATGAGGTTCTGTTCGAGGAGCAGCGCCTCTTTTTCCGAATCGACGAGGATCGTATCGATCGTCTGCACGCGGTTTACGAGGGCGCGGAGACGGGGCGAGTCGTGTGTGCGGTCGAAGTAGCTGCGCACGCGCTTTCTGAGGCTGTTGGCCTTCCCGACATACAGAATCGAGGCCTCGCCGTCCTTCATCAGGTAGACGCCGGGATGCTCGGGCAGTTCGTCGAGTTTCTCACGATCCATCATGCGTGCGGTCCTCCCACTCAAAATAGGGGAGGATCATCGCCGGGACAAGGCCCGTCCGAAGAGCGACGCGAACACTTCACGTGTCACGTCGCGCGCAACGATCAGGGAGGCGGCGCCGTATGCCAGCAGGCCGGCGCCGATCGTACCTCCTACATGCGCAAGCTGGGCCGGAGTGCCGGACCCCGGCGCCGGCTCGAGCAGCGGCGAGATCCACTGGATCGCGGGGACCATGAAGAGCGCCGCCAGCGACATGCGAACCGCGGGCAACGCGACCGGCGACTCGAGCCACCCGTGACGCCTCGCCAGAATCGCGAGCAGCAGCGCGAGGTTTACGAAACCGGCGACCGACGTCGCGAGCGCGAGCCCCGTCACACCCATCGGCTTGTAGAGCGCGGCGTTCATGATGATGTTGACCACCATCGCCACGGCGCCCGCCACGACCGGAGTGCGCGTGTCACGCATCGAGAAGAAGTACGGGGCCACCGCCTTGAGACAGCCGAACGCGATGAGCCCGATCGCGTAGAATCCGAGAGCCGCCGCCGTCATCGTGAGCGACTCCTCGTCGAACTCCCCGCGGAGAAACAGCAGACGGATGATCGGCCGCGCCAGCAGCCAGAGGCCGACGGTCGAGGGGATCAGGAAGAAGAGCAGAAAGCGGAGCGAGAACGAAACCGACGCCTTCGCGCGCACCGGACCGTCCGTGTGCACCTGATTCGAAAGCGCGGGAAGCGCCGCGGAGGAAACGGCCGTCGCGAAAATCGCGAGCGGAAGCAGCATCACCCGGTTTCCGAGGCTGAGCGCCGTGACCGCCCCCGTCGGGAGCAGTGTCGCGAAGATCGTGTCGGCGAGCGAGTTGATCTGCACGACCGCGAGCCCGGCGATGCCCGGCAGCATCAGATTGCCGATGATGCGGAGCTCCGGCATCCGGGGGCCGCGCCAGCGAGTGAGCGTGATGCCCGCGTTCCGAAGCGCCGGCAGCTGCACCAGGAACTGGCCGAGCGAACCGGCGAGCAGGCCGTAGCAGTAGTAGTCGAGGCGCGGTCCGGTCTCCTCGGCGAAGGTGAGCGCGACGACCGCGCCGGCCACCCATCCCAGGCTGAAGATCGTGGACGAAAGCGACGCGGCGAGAAAACGGCGCCTCGCGAACAGCATGCCCATCACGAGCACGGCAAGCCCCACGAGAAACACGTACGGAAAGATCAGGCGCGTGATGTGAGTCGTGAGCGCCAGCTTCTCCGGCTCCCCCGCCCACCCGCGGGCGAAGAGCGCCACGAGCCAGGGAGCGGCGACCATGGCCAGGAGAACCGCGCCTCCCAGAAGGATCGAGAGCGCCCAGAACACCTGCGAAGCGAGTCGCGACGACTCCTCCTCGCCCTGATCGATCCTGTGCTGCGTGAAGGTGGGGATGAACGCGGCGTTCATGACGCCCTCGCCGAATACGCGGCGGAGGAACGTAGGGAGCCGATACGCGAGGTTGAACGCGTCGGCGGCCAGGGAGGTTCCGAACAGCTGCGCGAAGAGAATGTCGCGTACGAGACCGAAGATCCGGGACAGCATCGTAGCCGCCCCGATGATCCCGGCCGACCGGCCGATACGACGATTCTCGTGCGACTCGCTCATGGCGGGCAGGGTACACGATTTCCGCTTATAAATGGTATATTGGGTGCCTGTAATTCCTCGAAAAGAACGACACGAATCATTTACGGAGGTTTTCTCGATGCGATTCCGACTTGGTGCACTGCTGCTCTCCTGCGCGATCGCGTGCTCGCTCCTCGCAGGCGACGCGGCCGCTGACAAGATCACGATTCAGAAGAAAGACGATCTTCCCAGACACGAGTACAAGATCGACGGGAAGGCCGTCGATTACCTTTCGGACCGGGACAAGGTTCTGGCGCTCGTCGCTCAGATTGAAAAGAACCTGCTCGACGATCTCGAAAAGTACGACATTCAGGACAAGCCGACACTCGCCGGCTACTATCAGACGCTGGCGAGCATCCGGTTCATCCAGGACGACTATGATGGCTACGCGAAATACCGCGACAGCTACGTTTCACTCCTCGACAAAGACTCTCAGAAGCTGACGTCGGGTCTCTTCACGAGGGCGTTCATCAGCGCAAGGCAGTCCGGCGCCGAACCGTTCGACAAGGCGCTCCGGGCCGAACTCGACAAGCTGGTCACCCCGCTTCCGTTCGCCGTGGTCGGCGACGAGCTCAAATCCTCCAAGGGCCGGGCCGAGATCTTCAATGAGACCCTGATCCGGGGCGGCATTGAAAGCGTGCTGCAGCCGATTCTCGAACAGAACGACAATGTTCTCACGGGCGACCGCGCCGCGGGTCTTGCTTCGAATTACTTCATGGTGAATACGCTGATTCCACACAAGGAGGTGATCGTTGCCTCCTACGATGCCTTCATCCGCGCCAACGAAGTCGAGAAGGAGAATATCTGGCCGGCCCGCGAAGTCACGATCGAGGAAGGCGACGGCCGGGACGTCGTCGTGGCCGTCTGGGATTCGGGCGTCGACACCGACTGCATACCCGGCCAGATCTGGACGAACGAAAAGGAGATCGCCGGGAACGGCGAGGATGACGACGGCAACGGATTCGTCGACGACCGCCACGGGATTGCATGGGACATGCACGCGAACAAGGTGACCGACCTGCTCTATCCGATCGGCGCGGTGAGCGATCGTGCCGCTCTGCAGAGCATGTCGAAGGGCTTCAGCGACGTCACGTCCAACATCGAAAGCGAAGAAGCGACCGCGCTCAAGAAGAAGCTCGGAACTCTCGAGCAGTCCGAAGTGAAACCCTTCATCGAGAACCTCACGAAGTACGGCGCCTACATGCACGGCACGCACGTGGCCGGGATCTCGGTCGCAGGGAACGCACACGCGAAAGTGCTCGCGACGCGGCTCACCTTCGATACGCGTATGATTCCCGAGAAGCCGACGGTCGAGCAGGCGCGCAAGGACTCGGCCATGTACGCCGCTACGATCGACTACTACAAGAAGAACGGCGTTCGAGTCGTGAACATGAGCTGGGGCGGGAACGTCGGCATGATCGAAGCCGTGCTCGAGATGCATGCGGAAGGTGAAACGGTCGAGGAGCGAAAGGCGAAAGCGCGTGAGATCTTCGAGATCTCGAAGACCGGGCTCGAGAAAGCCATCGCCGGCGCGCCCGGCATTCTGTTCATCACCTCCGCCGGGAACTCGGATCTCGACAACGAGTTCGTCGAAGCCATTCCCGCCGCGTTCGATCTGCCGAACATCATGACCGTCGGCGCCGTCGATCAGGCCGGCGACGAAACGAGCTTCACGAGCTTCGGTAGAGTCGACGTGTACGCGAACGGCTTCGAAGTGGAGAGCTACGTGCCCGGCGGCGACCGTATGCCCGCGAGCGGGACGTCCATGTCGTCGCCGAACGTGACGAACCTGGTCGCGAAGATCCTCGCGGTGCGCCCGGAGATGCAGCCGAAAGAAGTCCGCGACGTGATCGTCGAGACGTCAGAAGAAAGAATGGCGGGCGAGCGCCCGGTGCGACTGATTCATCCCGCAAACGCGATGAGCCGCGTCCGCGCCGCGAACTAGGCAGGGAACTTTCCATCGCGGCGTCCGCGCCGCGAACTAGGCAGGGATCAATCGATGACGGCGTCCGCTTCGATCTCGACGAGCATCGCGGGATCGATCAGACGGGAGACTTCGACCATCGTCGTCGCGGGTGGGTGGTCGCGGAACACACGAGCGTGCGCCGCGCCGATCGGCTCCCACTGATCGATGTTCGTGACGAAGATGCGAGTGCGGACGACGTGCTTGATCTCGGCGCCGCAATCGTTCAGCGCCTTTTCAATAAGGGCGAAACAGCGCTCGGCCTGCGCGCCCGGGTCGCCCGGGGCGTAGACGCTTCCGTCTTCGGCGACCGGGGCCGTACCGGTTACGTAGACGTGGTCGCCCGCCCGGATCGCGCGGCAGTAACCGACCTTGCTCTCCCAGGGCGCCTGCGAGAACGCGCGCTTCCTCATGGTTGCTAGTAGCCCATGAGTCCGCAGCAGCGCCGGCAGACGGGCATCGTACCTTCCGTGGCGATCGAGGAACGGAATTTCAACGCCTTCTGATTGTTCCACATCGACTCTACCGTGTCGGTCTTGATGTTGCCGATGATGTAGTCGTGGTAGTCGCGGCAGAGCGAGACGTCGCCGTTGCTGTCGATCTCCATCGCCATGAAGATGCTCACGCACTGATCGTATCCGAACGATGCCTTGTGGTTCGTGTAGTACTCACGAATGTCTTCCGTATTCGTGAGCTTCGGCATCATGATCGGCGCGCAGCGACCCGTCTTGTCGCTGATCTCTTCCATCTCCTTGAAACGGTCCAGGATCAGGCTGTGGTCGAAGTCGTGCCACGCCCCCACCCAGCCGTAATGCGTCTTGGGCTTGAAGCCGAACCTTCGTTCGAAGTCCTTCGTGTGCTCCTGCGCCGAGTGCGGATCGATCCACCACGTCAGATAGAAGATGTGCATGTCCGCGTGTTCGTTCGTGAGACGATAGATGTCCGTCACGTAGTCGGTGTTGTACGCCGTAATGCAGCTGATCGGGACGATCAGCGGATAGAACTTCTCTTTCTCCCGCTTCACGCGCGCCAGCGCCTCGAGCGCGTTCTTCACGTCGCGGAAGTTGTCGTGCTTCTTCGAAACTCCCGGTCGCTGCGTATTGTGGATCTCTTCGTTCGGCCCGTCGATGCTGAGCCAGATAATCTGACACGTCTCGATCAGGTCCTCCCCGTATTTCGCCATATTCGTTACGTTGGAAACGATCGTGATCGGCATGCCCGCGTCATGGATATAATGGAAGAGTTCGATGATACCCGGATAGAGCATCGGCTCGCCTCCCCAGAAGTACCATAGCGGCGACAGGTTCTGCTCCACGAGATCGTCTACGAGCTTCTTGTAAGTCTCGAGCGGAACTTCGCGCTGTTTCAGTTCCTTCAGCGACTGCCCGATCAGGTAGCCGTTGTCCCCCCACTGGCCGCAGGAGTGGCAGCGCAGGTTGCACATGTCCGTGATGCGAACGCTGATCTGGCGGAGTTTGTCTCCGCGACCGTGTTTCGCGCCGAGCGGATGGCGATAGGAAAACGTCTCTTTCGCGAGCTGGTAGCTCACGAAGTTCGTCGATGTCCGCCAGTCGTCCGTCAGGGCGCTCGTGACGTGTTTCAGAAAGTTACGCGGTTTGATTCGGCTGCGCGTCGGCACTCGGACTCTCCCTCTCGATTGATTCCCGCGGGGTTCCGGGCGGATGTTTCCGCCCTACTTCGTCTCCCGCCCCACTACCCGGCATTCGGTCGCGGAGGGTATCACATAACGTACGCCTCCCCAAACGATCTCGCTACGGAAGAGGGCGTTCAATGCGTTGATAATGGCAACGAGCATGGAAAGGGGACACAGGAGCGACGCGAGAATATGAGAACCCAGCACCTTCGGCTCGCGGCGCAGCCAGCGCGGCAGGAGCCAGAAAGAGGCGAAACACATGGTGACATCGATCAGCGGAATCCCGGCAATCGCGAGCAGGTAAGGGGGGTAGTTCCAGTACACGGCTCCCAGCCCCATTACGATGAGCGCCTTGGGAAGATACATGAGCAGAATCAAGGCCCACGGCGTCTTGAGACCCATGCGATACGTGACGATGATCTGGCGGTTGGTGAACTCGAGAACCTGCGCCCAACTTCTTTCGAACATCTCGGTAACGACGATTACCTCGGGAGCGAAATGAACGATCCTGCCGAGGTCGCGGACGGCGTTCGTCAGATGGTGGTCCTCGAACGGCGCGTTCTCCCAGCGGCCCGCGACGTCCGCCCGCTCGAACAGTTCCCGGCGCATGGCGTTCGAACCGCCCCAGACCATGCCACGCGGATGGTCTCCCTGCCAGAGCAACTGGATGTTGATCCAGACCGATTCGACCAGCGTCGCGAGATTGCGCGTATGGGGAACGTAATAGCGGGCGCCCACGGTGGCGCCGACTCTGTCTTCCTGCAGCGGCTGCACGAGATTGACCAGCCAGTCAGGCCGCACGCGCGAGTCGGCGTCGACGAATGCCAGCACCTCCACTTCGGGATCGAGCGCGTGTACGGCCGTCAACAGGTTCTCGACCTTCTGCGAGCGATCGAGCTTGTTGTCGACGATGTTCGACGCGAGCAGCACGCGGGCGCGCCCGTGCTCGGCCGCCAGCGCCCTGAGCGGTTCGTACGAAGGATCCGGGGTTTCGCCGTCGCGCTTGTGCGTGATGAACACCACTTCCCAGTCGCCGGGGTAGTCCTGGGCGAGCAGAAACCGGGCGTTCCGCTCCGTCTGGTCGTCCCAGCCGTAGTGCGGCGAGAGAATCGCGGCGCGGGGCGCGTAGTCGGCGCGGCGCGCGCTCCTCTTCCGTTCGCGCCGCCCGAAGCGAAACGCGCCCGTCAGGATCAGGAACTCGAGAAACACCAGTATGTAGGCAATGACAATGAGAGTCGGGATCACACGCCGTCCCCTTGGTGGAAGCCGTCGAAAGCTTACCCACCCGGACCGGCGCTGTCAAAGCCCTTTCCGATGGACGGAACCAGGGAGCGACTCCCTCCGCCCCTTCGCCGTGGAGGACCCGGCCACGCGAAGAGCCGGTTCGGGGCACTCCCTGGTTCCGCAAACGGACTAGTTTCCCGTCACGCTCGTCAATCGAGGAAGAGCGACTTGACCGCCGACCAGCTCGTCTGGGACGTGCGGGTGCTGCCGCCGCCGTTTGTCGCCTGGGGGCTGAACGACCACGGCCGGCCCTCCTGCGACGGCCGGGTCCAGGGCCCCGTGCCGTCCGGGACACGGATCATCGACTCGTTCATGTTGCCTTCGGTTCCCCAGGTGAATTCGTCGATGAGAACGCCGGCGCGCACGAGAGTCACCGTGTCGCCCGTATTCGAAAGGCCGTTCCCGATTCTGCCGTCGTCCGTAAAGACCTGGCCGGGGAAAATCGTCGGTGAACCGCCTCCGAAGAGCGTGATGAATTCGCCCGGCGCGATCGAAGTGCCCGCGGGAAACGCAAACTCCGCGCCAGGGGAATCGTCGTCGGAGAGAAGCCATCCCGAGATGTCGACCGTGACGGCGCCGGCGTTATAGATCTCGATGAACTCGTCTTCGTACGAATGGTCCACGCCGTCTTCGTTCACGTCGTCGAACGGATCAGCGGTCACTTCGTTGATCGCGATCGCCGGGAGCGCGTCCTGTACCGTGAAGCCGTGTGTCGTACCCGGCGCATCCGCGGGATCGTATGAAACGTTGCTTTCGTCATCCGTGGCGCATACGTAGTACTCGATCACGTCACCGTCGAAGAGCGGAGGAATCCACGCTTCGAAGAAGTCTCCTCCCACGGGTGTCATCGGAACGATCTGAAACGCCCCCGCTCCGACGCGGTAGTAGAGGCTCGCGACCGTGATCGAACCGTCGTCGACGACCTTGGCGTTGACCGCGACGGAATCGAACGACGACGGGTAGAGCGGGAAGTGGGCGACCAGACTGATGGCCGGCGGCCCGCCGATCGCGCCCCAGGCATGGTTCGCTTC
>JABDJQ010000145.1 GCA_013002425.1 Gemmatimonadota bacterium | reverse complement strand
GCGGCAGTTCGATCAGCGCCCCCGGCCATTCTTTGGGCCACTCGAAATTGAAAAGACCATGCAGCTGTTGTCCGGGCCGGGGAAGCCTGCCCCGCCTCCGATCCACATCCGGCAGCAGCGTCACGTTCAGCAGCCGGGAGGCACGCACCTTCGAACGGTCCGCACTCTCCACGAACGAGTCGTACTGCCTGGAATCGAAACGCGAGGTTTCCAGAATGTCTACGCGAAAGAGCGCAACGGAAGCGGCGCCCGGCGGGACCTGCCAGTGCTTGTATCGCACGTCCTCCCGCAGCGGACCTGCCGTCCCCCCGATCCTGCCGTCGGCGTCGACAGGTCGATCGAAAGCGACATCCTGCCGCGCGGGGAATCCGAATGCGTCCCCGGCCGGAACGCCGTTCGAATCCATAAACACGGCGACATACTCACTCGCGCCCGGCGGGTACTCGAGCCACCCGCGGGCAGTGAGGCGGGCTGCGGTCGACGGGCGGTTTGACGGGAGGTCTCGCAGATTCTGGATCGACCGGACGGCGACGGAATCGCCCAGGATCTCGTATCCGATCAGCACCGATACCGGTGGCGGCCCGGCATGTACGCACGCGCCGAGCGGTATAAGGCAAAGCAACGTTACAAGTGCGCGAAAGGCGAGCGGTGAAACCGCAGGCGAAGGAAGTCTCAAGACGTTACCTCCAGTCTGATTCGAGTTACGCGGGGTGCGCGCGCACGCTGTTCGCCAGCTTTCGAATGCGCTTCATCCCCGGGGAGATCGCGGGCGGCTCACCGAGTGGACGATACGGCCTGCTTGCGGCGTGAAAGAGATCCGCGTGACGCAGTGACGAAAGGTAGAACGCGCATCCGAAGTCCGGAACCCGCTGCGGATCCTCGTTCCCCGGTTCGTTCCCGATAGAAACGGGACAAATGCTGCACCGCGATCGATACACACAGTCTCCGCACTTTCCGTACGAGGAATACTTCGCCCGCTTCCGGTGAAATATGGCCGTCTCTTCCACACGATCCGGGAAGCGCGCAAACCGTTCTTCCAGCCCCGGATCCCGGAAGTCGCCGAGGCGCATGTATTCGACTCGTTCACGCATGAACCTCGTCCGCCACTTCTGGAACGACCCGGCGAACAT
>JABDJQ010000128.1 GCA_013002425.1 Gemmatimonadota bacterium | reverse complement strand
GCGTGAACCCGCCGAACAACGCGTTCGACGAAATCCAGACGAAAGTGGAATGGGGCCTCGTCGACGAAGAGGTCGCCGGCACGACGTTCTCCGAACGCTTTCGCTATAAACTTTCCGGCGCGGGCCCGAAACGCAAGCTCAGCTGGTTCGGGGAGACGGCGGACGAAATGTTCCCCCGCTTCCCCGATTACTTCCGCGGCAGCCTCGGCACGCTCTTTCTCGGGCTCGGCATCGCGGGGCTGCTGCGCGGCATCTTCGCCGGACCGCGGGGATACGCGGGAATGCGGGGCGAGTCACTGCTGCTCGTCTATGTATTCGGCGTCAACACGCTGTTCTACGGAAACTTCAACTCGATCGACTGGGAAGACTTCCTGATTCCCTCGTCGATGATGCTCGCCGCGGGGGCGGGGATCCTGCTCGAGGACGTGAGAAGGCTTCTCGAATCGCTCCTCCGTTCTCCGGCCGCGGGGCGCGCGCTCGCTTTCGCCGGACTCGCCGCGCTCGCGGCGCTGAATGCGCGGGACGTGACGAAGCGGGCGGCGAACGACGTCGGCTATCAGCATGCGCAGACCACGCTCACGACGGAGCGCGCGATCATGACGAGCGATCTCGCGGACGGGGCTCACGTCCTGATGCCGTGGGGGCGCGCGGCGTATCTGCGTTACCTGCAGACCGTGGAAGGGCTGCGGCCCGACGTCCACGTTCATTCGCTCTCGCGCAAGGGGTACGGGAACGCGATCCGGCGCCTCGTGCCTCCGGCGGTCGTCTACGCGGAAGACATCACCGTGGAAATTCGCCGGGAGTATCATGTCGTGAGCGTGCACGGGCTCTTCGAGGTACGGGCGAAATCAGATTGACGGTCCCCGGAACCCCCTTTATCTTTGGAAGATACGGATTTTTCACCTCAAGGAGAGGTTCATGACGGGCATGGGCGGCAAACGGATTCCCGGGCGCCTCTTTTTATATGGAGCGGTTCTGCTCGCGGGAGGCCTTCTGGCGGGATTCGGCTGCGGCCTGCAGCGCGAGAAGCCGTGGAACGTGCTTCTGATCACGATCGACACGCTCCGCGCGGATCGCCTCGGGTGTTACGGCGGCATGTACGCCGCCACCCCGAACATGGATCGCCTGGCGGAGCGCGGCGTTCTGTTCGCGAACGCGTTCGCGGCGATGCCTCTCACCCTCCCCTCGCACACGTCGATCCTGACCGGGCTCTACCCGAAGTCCCACGGCGTGCTGAGCCACGCGTATACGCTCGAAGAAGACAAGACGACGCTTGCGGAATACCTGCATGCGGAAGGGTACCGGACGGGCGCGTTCATTTCGTCGCACGTCCTCGACAATCGATACGGCATCGGCCAGGGGTTCGATACGTTCTGGCGTCGCTACAACTACAATGCCGAAGAGGCGAACCGGATCCGGGCCAGTTCGGGCTTCGACATCCTGACAGAAGCGGTCGGCCAGTATCTCGCGGCTCCTTCCGAGCAGCCCACGTTCGCGTGGATTCACTGGTTTCACCCGCACAAGCCGTACGAGCCGCCGCAGTCGCAGCGCCTCAAATACGACTACCGGGGCAATACGAATCTGCAGGCCGACAAGCTCACGCTCGAGCAGCTCTGGAAAGGGTACATCGACCTCAGCGAAGAGGACATTCAGAGCATCCGGGGCCTTTATGACGGCGAAGTGGCCTATACGGATCAGCAGGTCGGCATCATTCTCGACCAGCTCGAAGAATCGGGGATGGCGGAAAGGACGATCGTCATCCTGACGGCGGATCACGGCGAAATGCTCTACGAACGTGACCGTTACTTCGGTCACGACATCATGCTCTACGACCCGTCGATTCAGGTGCCCCTGATCATCGCGGCGCCCGGCCTCGCCGACGGCGGCCGAATCGTGCAGAGCACCGTGCGTTCGGTCGACCTCGTTCCGACGCTGCTCGAAATGCTCGCCATCGCTACGGAAGACGAATTCGACGGACGCACGCTGACGCCCGTTTTCGATGGAGAGGAATTGAGCGACGTTCCCGTGCTCGCGGAACTGTTCGGTCCCAAGCCGAACTGGAAGACCGAGCCGCGCCACTCCGTCCGCTACAACGGCTGGAAGATCATCGAGGAAGAAGGCTCCGACGTCCGGCAGCTCTACTGGCTTGCCGACGATCCGAACGAACTCAACAACCGTGCGGAAAGCGATCCCGAGAAATACGCCGAGATGAAGCAGCTGCTCGACGACGTGCGTGCCGGGTCCCGAGACGTCGACTTCCCGGAACTCTCCGACGAAGAACGCAAAGTGCTCGAAGCCCTCGGCTACATGGGGGGCGACTGACGTGGCGCGCCCTCTGGAAAAGCCGGCGATCTCGTTCTTCTTCCCCGCATGCAACGAGGAGAAGACCGTGGAGGAGCTCGCGCTGCGGGCCGACAAGGTTCTGCGTGAGGTCGCCTCGGATTACGAGGTCATTATCGTCGACGACGGTTCCACCGACCGCACCGGCGAAATCGCCGATCGCCTCGCGTCGGAGCACCGCCGCATCCGCGTCGTTCACCACGAGCAGAACCGCGGCTACGGCAGCGCCCTCCGCACGGGGTTCAAAGAGGCGAAGCTCGACTTCATCTTCTACACGGACGGCGACCTCCAGTTCGACATCGCGGAAATGCCGAAGCTCATCCCGCTGATCGAAGACGCCGACATCGTTTCCGCATACAAGATCAAACGCATGGACACGTGGGAGCGGAAGATCGTGTCGTGGGTTTACAATACTTCGCTTCGCGTCTTCTTCGATCTTCCGTTCAAGGACGTAAACTGCGGATTCAAACTGTATCGACGTGAAGTATTCGACAGGATCGAACTGAAGTCGACGCGGGGCCTGATCGACGCCGAAGTGCTTCTCAAGGCGCGCAAGGCCGGCTTTCGCATCGTGCAGGTGGGTGTCACGCACTTTCGCAGGCGCGAGGGAGGCTCGCGTTATCGCGTGAAAGAGATCGCGATGACGATCGCGCAGATGTTCGATCTCTGGAAAGATCTTCGCCGCAACTGACCGACCGGTGGTGACGTTTGTCCAAACAATCCGCGATCGCGATCGTCCTCGTCGCGCTGACCTTCACCCTCTTCTTCAGTGATATCCTTTTCGGGAGCCGCGTTCTCATTACCGCGAACATGGCCCGCTGGCTCCCGTGGCGCACGGAAGCGCCCGCGCTCGAAGCCCGCGCCCCCGGGTTCCGCGACGACTCGGCGATCACGTACTTCCCGCGGCGCTGGCTGTCGCAGGAGTCGATGCGCGCCGGCGAAGCGCCTCTCTGGAACCCGCACGTGCTCGGCGGCACACCGCATCTCGCGGATTTTCAGTCAGGCGTCTATCACCCCCTGAACCTGATTCTCTATCGATTCGACGCGCTCCGGGCGACGGGGATCTTCCTCTACGTTCATCTGCTGGCGGGCGCTCTCGGGCTCTTCCTGTTTCTGCGCGCGCTCGGCGTCGGCCCATGGGGCGGCGCGCTCGGTGCGATCGCATTCGGATTCAACGCGTACTTCGCGACGTACATCGGCCATCCCGTGCACATCACGACAGGGTGCTGGCTTCCGTTCCTGCTGCTGGCGGTGAGGCGCGCCGTGCACGGCCGCGGATGGCTCGCGCTTCCGCTTGTGGTCGCCATGCTCTTTCTCGGCGGATTTCCGCAGACGATCCTTTACTCGCTGATCATCGCCGGAGCGTACGCTCTTTTCGAGGCGGGGGCGAAGAAGCGGTGGATCGGCATCGCTTCTGCGGGCGCCGGGGTGGCACTCGGGATCGGGCTCGTGCTGTTTCAGCTTCTTCCCACGAAAGAACTCGGCTCGCTTTCCGATCGAACCGCCATCCCCCTCGACAAGATCGTGAACGTTCATCAACCGGAGCCGATTACGGCGATTCGCGCGCTCGTGCCCGACTTCTTCGGAAATCCGGTCGACGAAACCTATTGGATTCACGCTTTCGACGGCCCGATTCCGCACCCGAACGACATCGGTTTCCTCGGCTATGCAGGACTCGCGACGCTGGCGCTCGCGCTTCTGGCCCTCGTGCATTCGCGCCGGCGTGAGAAATGGTTTTTTCTCGCCGTCGCCGCCACGAGCCTGCTCCTGCTGTTTTCGTCGCACGCCTATTCGCTCTATTACAAACTCGTTCCGTTCGCCCGCTTTTCGTCAGAACTCCATCGACTGCAGTTCCCATTTCTGTTCGCGCTTTGCGTTCTCGCCGGTCTCGGGTGGAACGCGCTCTTCGAAACGCGGCGCGAGGATCGGCAGGGAGAGGACATGCGAGGCAAAGATGCGGGCGCCGCCCCCGGTCCGTCACGCGCCGGGCGATGGATGATCGGCGCCTCCCTCCTGCTCGTGATCGCGTTCGCCCTCGGCGGCGACGCGATTCATCGTGCCGCGTCCCGTTCGTATCTGGAGACGCAGCGCGCGAACCTGACCACGGGCTCGGGCATGCGATTCGAGTTCGGGGGAACGATGCAGATGCCGCCCGTTGCGGCCGCCTGGTTTCCGACCCTCCTGAATCCCGAGGTCCCGCCGGACGCATGGAAAGCGCACACGTGGAAGAGCGTGGCGCGCGCCGCGCTCATGCTCGCGCTGCTCGGCGTCGCGTTCGAAGTCGCGGCGCGATCGCGGCGCCCGGATACCGCCATCGCCGCAAGCCCGCTGTTTCTTCTGGCCGCCGGCGCGATTCTGTTGATTCATGTTTTCGACACGGCGACGTTCGCGCGCACGTATTACACGAACTCGCCGCGCGAAACCGCGTTCGCGCCGCACCCCTCGATCGAGAAGCTGAGCCGGGCGCCGGGACGGATCGCGAGGCTCGGGGGCCAGTATCTTCTGCCCCCGAACACGGCCCTCGTCTACGGCATCGATGACATCGCGGGGGTGAACGCGCTCATGCCGGCCAGTTACGGAGCAATCTTCGGCGCGGTTTCCCCCGCGCTCTTTCCCGACGGCAGACGGATCGCCCCGTTCTCGAGCATCGGCGAACTCGACCGCCCCGTCTGGGATCTTCTCGGCATGCGCTCTCTGCTCGTCGGTCCCTCGTTCGAACCGGAACGCGTGGTGGCCGCACTCAATCATTCGGGCGAACGCTTCGCGATCGCGGACCGCTATCCGTCTTACATGCCGATGAGCTCCTGGGCCGTGCTCGAAAACCGGAACGCGCTTCCGTTCGCGTTTCTGATCCATGACTACGAAGTCGTGACCGACGCCGGGAGCGCGCGCGCGCGTCTCGTCTCGGCCACGTTCGACGCCCGCGGCCCGATTCTTCTCGAGGAAGACCCCGGCTTCACGGGTACATCGCCTGCATGGGACCCGGGCGACGCCTGCGACTTCACGCGAAGCGGCGGCACGATCCGGGTCACGACGTCGTCATCGCGCGACGGCCTGCTTTTCGTCTGCGAAAACGACGTTCCCGGCTGGAGCGCCGAAGTCGACGGAGTCGCGGCGCCGATTCTCCGCGCCCATACGACGTTTCGCGCCATTCCCGTGCCTCGCGGCGACCACGAAATCGTGCTCCGATACGCCCCGGAAAGCTGGCGGAAGGGGATCCGCTTCTCTTCGGTCGCAGGCGCGGTCTATCTGCTGCTGACCGCCCTCCACCTCTTTCGGAAGAAACGCGATTGACAACGATCCGCGCCCCCTATTACCGTTCCATGTCTAGCTTGAAAACGGGCCGGCGTAGCTCAGTTGGTTAGAGCAGCGGAATCATAATCCGCGTGTCCGGGGTTCGAATCCCTGCGCCTGCACTCCTCTTCCCCGTCTTCCCCACGGCAGGTGCCCGATTGGACGTTCTCTTCGAGCGAGCCTGTGCCACGATGCAGGAGCGTCGCCTCGTGCTGCCGTGGG
>JABDJQ010000107.1 GCA_013002425.1 Gemmatimonadota bacterium | reverse complement strand
TGAACGAAAAGCGCGTGCAGGGCGCCGTGCGCGGCGAGCTGATCGACTTTCGCGTTTCCACGAACGATTTCGGCCTGCGGGACGCGCCCGTCGGGCCGAAGCGCGGCCTCCGTATTCTGGCGCTCGGAAACTCGTGCACGTTCGGGGTCGGAGTCGAGGGAGAAGACAGCTTTCCCGAACAGCTCGAGAATCTGATCGGGCAGTCGGTGCCGCAGGGGGTCGAAGTGCTGAACGCGGGAACGCCGGGCTATACCGCGTTCCAGGGGCGGCGTTTTCTCGAACGGATCGGCGACGATCTCGACCCCGATCTCGTGATCGTGAGCTTCGGTTTCAACGACTCCGACGTCTGGAGTTCGCGCACCGATCGGGAGACCGCGGCGGCGTTCGAGCCTGCCGGCTGGAGAAAATGGGCGCGTCGGAGCGCATTCTACCGATTGCTTGCAGCGGCGCTCCCGAGGCGGGGCGGGGATGCGGTCCCTGGTGGCGCCGCCGGGTCCGGTGGCGCGCAGATCCCGCGACTCATGCCCGAAGAGTTCTACAACGAGATGACGGCGATCGCCGGCTGGGCGAAAGATCGCGGGAAGACCGCGCTCTTTCTCGTATGGCCCTACCGCAAGCAGGTCACGGAGAATCGGCCGGAACCGATTATATATCAACCGCTTATCTTGAAG
Source organism: Gemmatimonadota bacterium (assembly GCA_013002425.1). Lineage (GTDB taxonomy): Bacteria > Orphanbacterota > Orphanbacteria > Orphanbacterales > Orphanbacteraceae > JABDJQ01. The sequence goes on along the minus strand of JABDJQ010000107.1, from coordinate 4,088 downwards.
GTCGCGGCCGACACAGGCTCCCCCGCGATCGATCTGATCGACGCCATGATCGTTGCGGGTGAGCAGATGGAGTCGCCCGAAGCGCTGTTCGTGGACCACATTCACGGCAGCCCCCAGGGGTGCCGCGTCGTCGCGACCGCCATCGCCGACCTGCTCGCCCGGGCGCGGGTTCGATGACCGCTCGCACGCATCCTCGAAGCTTCCGGTTGCGTGCCGGCCGTCGACCGTCCTCTTTCGTAGACGGTTCAGTCTGAAATGTCCAATTCTGTTGTCTTGTGAACCAACTGCATGATAGGATCGAAAAGATAATTACAGGATCAGGAGCGCCCCCCCGCTCGCGATACTTTGTTTCCAGCACCCGACAGGAGTACAGCATGAAGTTCTGGTCGCTCGCCGTTCTGGCCGCCGCGTTTCTCGCGACATCCGCGAATGCCGCACCGAACCGGCCCGTCATCGAAGATTTCACGAACAACGGCTGCCCCCCGTGTCTCACGATCAAAGACAGTCTCGACGCGATTCTCGACGAGTACAAAGACGACGTCACGGTTCTTTCGCCGCACGTCTGGTGGCCGGCCGAGGATTCCTTCTTCAACATGAACCCGATCATGGTGGGTGGCAAAGTAGCGCAGTACAACATCAACGGCGTGCCCGATTTCATCTTCGGTGGTGAGAACATCGAAATCCAGAATGCGTTCGATTCGCCCGCGTACTATGCCGACCTGCGCGGCAAGCTCGACAGCATGATGGCGCTCACGGCGCCGATCGCGATCGATGTCACGCATTTCCGCACCGACTCGGAAGTCTATGTTTCCGGCTCGATTACCGTGGAAGAGTCGCTCTTGAACCAGAGCGCCCGGGTCGCGTTCTTCCTGACGCAGACGTGGCAGCGTGATCCGAACAACCCGACGAACAGGTGGTATCACATCCTCCGTCGCGCGGAACCGATCTACGATTCGCTGACCTACAATGTAGAGGGCGTTCCAACCACGGTCTATGAATACGGCATGCCGGTGAATCTCGCCCCGGGAGCGGTCATTCCGTTCGACTTCGTCGTCGATTACGATACGACCGGCAATCCCTGGACGCTGAACGACAACATCGGCAACCCGCGCTCGCTGGTCACGAATATCGTCGTGTTCCGCGGCAACAACAACAAGGTGCTGCAGTCGTTCTCGCAGATCGTTCCGACTCCGGTCGGCGTGCCGCCGGCGGGCGAGCAGCTTCGCCTGGTTCTCGAGCAGAACACGCCGAACCCGTTCAACCCGACCACGAAGATTCGCTACAGCCTGAGCCATCCGACCCAGGTCTCGCTGGACGTCTATAACGTCAGCGGACGGCTCGTTCGCAATCTCGTGAACGAATTCCAGGGCGCGAGTTCCTACGAAGTCGTCTGGGACGGCAAGGACAACCGCGACCGTTCGGCGGCCAGCGGCGTCTATTACTACTCGCTGAATGCCGACAAGAAAGCGGAAACCCGCAAGATGATCCTGATTCGATAGATCAGGAATCAGGCCGAGGCCAACCCGAGCCCCTGGGGATTCACGTCCCCGGGGGTTTTTTTATTCCGCCGGGGTGCTACAATCCCACCGATGAACAGGCACACTACTTTTTCAGTCCTTCTGGCGCTCGGCGTCATGCTCGCCGGATGCTCTTCGGCTCCGCACCGCGCGGCCAACCATCTATTGGAGACGGAAAACTGGGCGGAGGCGGAAGAGGTGCTCGACCCGATTGCGGCCGAACACCAGGACGATCCGCGCGTCTGGCGTGATCTCGGCCGCGCCCAGCTCGCCCAGAAGCGTTACGACGAAGCGATCGGCTCGCTGCAGACGGCGATGGAGCTCGACGCGTCAGACCCCGCTGTCCCTCTCCTGCTAGGCCTCGCGCACGAGGGCCTCTCCGAATGGGACGACGCGATCGAGGCGTACCAGGCGTACCCGCGCACGTACGGGCGGTCGTCGGTATCGGGCGCCGTGCGGGGGAGAATGGCGGACGTGGTGCGCGCGATCTATGCCGAGCGCGCTGAGAACGCGCTCGAAGAGCCGGAGCGCATCGGGCCGCGCGTGCTGCTCGTCCGCTACTTCGACGTGCTGGCCGACATCGAAACGTACGGCCAGCTCGGAAAAGGCATGGCCGACCAGCTGATCGAGGACTTCGCGCGCCTCGAAGGCATGCACGTCGTCGATCGTCTCCGTTACCAGGAGACGTTGCGCGCGGTCGAACGCGCGAGGCGCGACGGCTTCGACCCCCTGGCCGCGTATTCCCTCGGCGAGCTGATCGGCGCGGGCTACTCGCTCGGCGGCACGATCACGCCGTCCGACGAACGCGACGAAATCCGCATCGAATACTATCTCGTGAATCACGTGACCGGCGAAACGAAGGCCCCGACGACCATCACGGGCACGCTTTCCGAATTCTTCGACCTCGAGAAACGAATCGTGGCCCGGGTTTCGGAGGAGATCGGGGCCGAAATGACGCGCGCGGTGCGTCGCACGATCGGTCAGATCCCGACGACGAACTTCCGCGCGTTTCTCGAGTATGCGAACGGGATCGACGCGGACGACCAGGGCGACACCGCGCTGGCGCGCGAACGGTTCGAAGAAGCGATCACGCTCGACCCGCTCTTTCATCTCGCGATCGAACAGAAGGAGCGGCTCGACGGCACGCCCGAACGGATCCTCTGGATCGCGCGCCGTGAACTGCAGATGCCGTTCGAAGCGGCGCGGCGTGGCCGTCTGCACACGGCGCAGTCGCTGCTGACGAGTCAGCCCGCGGTTCTTGACGGCGAGTCGGAGGATATTTCTTCCGTTCGTCCGCTCGGCCTCGGGAGCGCGATCATTCGCGTGCGGGTGGACGACCCATGATACCTGTTCGCCGGATCGCCATGCTCATGCTGGCCGCGGCCGCGGTCGCCGGGTCCCCCGATCGCGCGCGCGCCGACGCGTTCGCCGAGGCGCCCGCCTGGGACATCGCCTACTCCTTCTCGCTTCGCAACTGGAAACTCGTCCGCGGGAGCGAAGAGCTCAAGATCTCCGAGATCACGAGCCCGCTTTCGATCACGAGGCGGATCAACGAGGGCGGCAATGTCGCGCTCTACCTTGCGGGTGCGTCCGCGACGTCTGACGGCGAAGAGAAGCAGGATATCTCCGGCATGCAGGACGCCCGGCTTACATGGTCGCAGCTGCTCGACGGCGACCGGTATCACCTGCGCGCAGGACTCGGTCTCCCGACGGGAAAAGCCGAGATCGAGAGCGGAAGCGAAATCGTCTCGGGCGTCGTTTCGAATCGCATTCTCGGACTCCGCACGAAGCGCTACGGCGAAGGGTTCAACGCCTTCGCGAGCGGCGCGCGCGCTTTCGCGATCGGCGACGACGCGGTCGCTTCGTTCGGCGCCGGTTTCGAACGGAAAGGGAAGTACGACTTCCAGGTCCTGAACGACGAAACGATCGAAATCCAGCCCGGCAACGAGTTCTTTCTGGAGGCGGGCATCGACGTCGCCCCGGGCGACCTGGTCGCCTGGAGCGCCGACATCCGCTATCGCCTGTTCGGAATCGATCAGCGTGACGGCGAAGACGTATACGAAGAGGGCGACGAAATCGATCTTCTCGGCGGCGTTACGATTACGCCGAGCGACATCCAGACGTTCGCGATCGGCGCGCGCGTGATCGTGAAGGGCGACGGCTCCGAAGTCGGCGGTATCGGCGAAGGTCCGCTCGACTCGCTCTCCCTCGACCGCTATCTGACCGAAAGCCTGCCGGGCGGCATGCAGCGTCTTTCGGTCGACTACGCGCGCAGGATGAACGAAGTGCTGCACCTCCTCGGACGCGCGGGGTATCGCCACTATTCCGAGTATTCGTTTCCGGGAGAGGCGCCTCCGACGCGGCTCCTCGGATCGGCCCAGGTCTGGGAGGCCGGGATCGGCGCGCGGTTCGCCCCGGCCCCGTCGCTCCCCGTTACGCTTTTCCTGACCTACAGCAACGGCAACGCGGAAGACGCCTTGATCGACATTTCGGGCATCGACCTCACCCTGGCACTCCGATGGCGGCAGTAGGCCCGGGCATGCAGCGGCGTTCGCGCCACCGGTCGCGCCT
>JABDJQ010000099.1 GCA_013002425.1 Gemmatimonadota bacterium | reverse complement strand
ATCTCGAGCAGATCGAGTCCATTCTGTCCATGGAGATGGAGATGCTCGAAGAGCGTCACAAACGGGGCCAGGAGATGTTCCGGCAGCTCGCGAAGTATGCGCCGGCCTTCGGTATGATGGGGACCCTGATCGGTCTCATTCAGATGCTCAAGAACGTGAACGATCCGTCGGCGATCGGTCCCGGTATGGCCGTCGCTCTTCTGACCACGTTCTACGGCACGCTCGTCGCCAACCTGATCTGTCTGCCGCTTTCGGGGAAACTCGAGAAGCTTTCGCAGAACGAACAGATCGCGAAATCGCTCGTACTCGAAGGCATCAAAGCCATTCAGATGGGCGACAGCCCGAAACTCGTCGAAAAGAAGCTGCGGTCGTTCCTGCCGACGACGCTGCGTCTTGAACTGGATGCGGCCGCGTAATGGCCAAGAAGGACGTCACCGTCATCACGCTTCAGGAAGAGCCCGCGTCATGGCTCGCCACGTTCGGCGACCTCGCGACTCTTCTCTTCACGTTCTACTGCCTGATCTACGCCTCGTGTACCTATCGCCAGGGCAGCTGGGAAACGGAAAAGAGCCCCGCGCTCGAGAAGATGCTCTCGCTGCTCGCCGGGGGGACGCAGAACAGCCTCGTGATGGGGAAGGGCGACGGTCCGATGAAGGGACAGAAGGGCGTGGTCGCGCTCTTCATTCACGGCCAGGAGATGACTCCGGATCACGCACAGCATCTCGAAGAGACGCTCGAAGATCTGAACGAGTCGGGCAGTTCGCAGGGGATCGACAACGCGGCGGAAGTGGAGCGCCGGGACGAGGGCTACGTGTTTCGTCTCAGCGCCCCGCTCCTTTTCGCGAGCGGACGGCGTGAAGCGGGACCCGAAGCGGATCCCCTGCTCGCGATCATCGCGAGGATCGCGCGCGATCAACAGGTCGAAGTGATCGTCGAGGGGCACACGTGCGATCTGCCGGTCGGGGGCGGCGCGAGCGGGTCGAACTGGGAGCTGGCCGGATTCCGCGCGGGATCTGTCGGAAGGCGCATTCTCGATTTCGGAATCGGACAATCGTCTCTCTATATCCGTTCGGCCGGGGAATATCGCCCGATGGTCGAGAACGAAGACGAAACGCAGCGTAGAAAGAACCGGCGCGTCGAGATCTTCATCAATTTCGACAAAGCCGCCTAAAGGAACGCCATGTCCAGGGAGAAGAAAAAATACGTCATTCTTCCCGCTGACGATTCGTTCGACATGACGTTCATCGCGCTCATGCTTCTCCTGCTCTGCTTCATGGTCATCATGGTGTCGATGGCGCAGCTCGACGATCCGCGATTTCGTGAAGCGATCGGGTCCGTGAAGGGGGCGCTCTCGTTTCTGAACCACGCGGAGTCGCAGAGCCTGGCGCTCGACGGTTCGCCCGGCGTTCTCACGCAGCGCGGGGAAGACGCCAAGATGAAGGCGGTGGAGGAAGTCGAGGCGCTCGCGAAGGAGGAGTTCGGCGACGACGCGGCGCATCTCGTGCGCGTCGAGATCACCGAGGACGGGGCGATCATCTCGCTCGGCGCGGTACTGCTCTTTTCGTCGGGGTCCGCGGGACTCCAGAATCAGGCGAGCCCGGTTCTCGATGAAGTCGCGAACATTATCAAGGAATGGAACGGGACCGCGGAGGTCCGGGGTCATACGGACGATCTGCCCACAGCGGGCGGAGCTTATCCGTCGAACTGGGAACTGTCCCTCGTCCGGGCAGCCAGCGTCGTGCGCTACCTGGAGAACCGGGGCGTCGAAGGATCGAGACTATACGCGGCCGGCATGGGGAGTACGGAACCCGTAGTCGCCAACCTGTCAGCCGCTCACCGCTATCTCAATCGAAGGGTTGAGATCGATATCGTGGCCGAAGACTAAAGGCGGAGCCGTTATGCAAGAACCGAAAATGATGCTCGATGACCGGATCACTTTACCGAGCGCGCCGACCGTCATCCTCGAGATCCAGAGCCTCCTCGCGAGCGAGAGCACGACGGTGGATGAAGTCGCGGTCAAGCTCGGCGAAGACCCCGCGATTCTCGCGCAGATCCTGCGCGTCGTGAACTCCGCCTACTACGGACTCTCCCGCGAGGTGACGTCGCTCCGGTTCGCCGTTGCGCTTCTTGGTTTCAAGGAGATTCAGCGTCTCACGCTCTCTCTGGCCGTCGTCAACTCGATGGATCTCGGCGTATCGAAGCATCTGCATCGCTACTGGGTGCACTCGAGCCATATCTCGCTGATCATGAAGCATCTCGTGCGCACGCACTATCCGCTCCTCGACGTGGAGCAGGTCTGGATCGCCGGTTGCCTCCACGATATCGGCAAGCTGCTCTACTTCAAATTCTGCCCGGAACTCGTCGAGAAGATAGCGGAAGATGCGGAAGCGACCGGAATGCTCTACTCCGACATCGAAAAGCGGGAGTCGATCTACGCGGCGTCGCAGGTCGGCGCGCGTCTCTGCGAAGAGTGGAATCTCCCGAGTTGTGTCGTGTACGCGGCGGAAACGCACACGATCGACACGCTCGCGTCCTGCGATGCCACGGGAGGGAACAGGGACATACGCGCTCTCGTCACGATCGGGAATCTGCTGTCCGAAATCACCCTCCGGCCGATGAATGAAGAAACCGAAGCGAAGGTATTCGGGTTCATCAAGTCGGAACTCGAGATCGATGAGGACGAACTGCTTCTTCTGCTTTCGACCGTGAAAGAGCTCAAGATGGAAGCGGAATCGTTCGCGCTGCAGGTTGCGCGTTAAAGCCGAAGGCCGCCGACCACCTCCCTCTGGCG
>JABDJQ010000094.1 GCA_013002425.1 Gemmatimonadota bacterium | reverse complement strand
ATTTCCACGTCGTACCGGGCGAACTCGTCGTGCAGACGGCCGACGCGCTCGCGATCGATCTGACGGACAAGGAGCGACGTGAAATCCTGTCGCTCCCGCCGGCCACGAAATCGCTGGCCGCATTTCTCGCTTTCGGCAAAGGGATTGACCTCGAAGACCGAGGCATGATCGCCGACGCAAATGAAGCATTCGCCGAAGCGGTTCGTCTCGACCCCGGCTTTCAACTCGTGCGCGACCGGGTCGCGATCACGCAGATCGGCAGCGCCTCTTTCCAGACCGCGCTGAACCGTATCCAGCGCGTCGGAGCGGCGGCGAGCGGTTCTTACGGATCCGCGAGCGGCGACGCGGCCGCGCGCGCGGTCGGCGCGATCGGACTCGAGGTGGAAGAGGCCACGCTCGGCGAGGACGATTCCACGAAACGTACGCCGCAGGCCTCGGGCCCTCCGATCGGCACCGTGCGCGCAACGGGTAGCTGGCCGGTCGCCGGCACGCGGGGAGGGTCGAACTGATGAACCTCCTTCGCAGCAGGAACGATCGCCGGTCCTCGGCCAGGTTTCCGCGCGCTCGCACGATTCTCCCTATGATCCTTGCGGGCGCGTTCGCCGTTCTGTTCACGAGTGAAGCATGGGCCGGGCCGAGCAGCTTCGTGATCGGAGTGCAGGACCGTCGCCTGAACATAGCGGGAGTCGACGATCCGGCCGGCGGCGACTTTCCCGCGGTCGACAACGAACAGACGAGCGTGCGCTCGACATGGACGTGGCGCACGACGGAGAAGCTCACGATCGTCGCACAGACGGGCTGGGCGAATTCGTTTCTCGAGCTGAACGATACGGAACTTGCGGGCATGACCGACGGCCGTCTTCGGTTTCTCTATCGCCCCGCGCCGGCGTGGGTGCTCGGCGTCGGCACGATCATCCCGTTCGGGCTTTACGAACTCACGGCGAACGAAGTGACCGCGGCGCAGTGGACCTGGAATCCGCGATCCGGCTTCCCCCTTTCGAGTTTCGGCGCCGGCCTCGGCTACGAGCTCACGCTCGCGCGCGCGTTCGACCTGTCGGATAACGTCTCCGCGGGGGTTGCCGGCGCGTTCCTGAAACACGCGGAATTCGACCTGCTCGCCGGGGGCACGGGCAAGTACCGGCTCGGCGATGAATTCGGGCTTTCGTCCGCGCTCGACATCCGGTTCGCGCGCGGGCGCATGCTCCGGCTCGACTTCGCGTACGTGTTGTTCGGGACGGACCAGCTCGGGGGCGCGGATTTCGTAGACCAGGGCGATCAGATCCAGCTCGGCGCGCAGCTTCACCTGCCGGCGGGCGCGTTCACGACGACCTGGGCCTTGCGCGGCGTCACGAAGGGAGACAACACGCTCTTCCAGACCGATGATGCCGACTCGCTCGTCGAGATCGCGCAGGCGAGCGGTTCGTACCTCTATTTCGACGGGCGCATCGCGTACGCGTTCACGCGCGATTTTCTGTTTCATGTATTCGGACGCATCACCGCGAGCGACGAATCGGAATACGCCATCGGCGCGAACGGCACTTCGTTCCAGTTCGGGCCCGGCATCGGGTGGCGCCTCGGACGTTCCGCGTCGATCGGGCTGCAATACGGCTACATCGACGGGCACGGCGACGGCGACGTTTCGTTCGACGGCAGCGACATCCTCTTCACACTGGAGCTTCGATCCCAATGAGACAGTCCATTACCAACCTGAAGACGGGCGCGCTGTTCGTTCTGGCGGCGGCGATGGTGTTCGGCTGCGGCGAGCGGGCGACCGCGCCGGCGGCCCCTTCGCTCGTCCTGAACCTCAAGTTCGAGCCACAGGACGATCCTCGTGTGTTCTCTGTCGGCACTCTGCTCGTGCGCGCGTTCGACGGCGATCGCAATCCGCTCATCAATACGGAGACGATCGCGGTGGAAGAATCACGCGCGACCGGGCGGTTCGATATATCGTTCGACGTGCCGGCGGGTGAGGGAATTCAGATCCTCGTCGAGGGGCGCGGCTCCGGCCTCAACCCCGACGGCAGCAAGACCGAGTCGGGGGTCGCCTTACAGGGACTCTCGAAGTCCGTGAACATCCTGGCGGCAGGCGTCACAGTAGTCGATTCGACCTTACTGACTTTGAGACCGTTCATCCCCGACAGCCTCGCGTTCGAGTTCGGGAACGACGGCGACTTCCTCGTCTGGAAGAAGATGGATGATGCCGAGACGCACACGATTCGGTACCAGGAGTTTCCGCCGGGGGACGTACCGCCCGTCGTAAGAACGATCGCGTCCGGGCCGACGGCACGCGTAGCGCTCACGGAACTTCGCACCGTCGCCGACTCGTTTCTCGACGCGTTCCAGGTCGCGTCCGTCAACGAATTCTCGGAGAGCGCGTTCTCGGACACGCTGTTCCGCGATTTCATCGGATCGGGCAATCCGTAAGCGGGAGTCGATCTCGATTCGGGAGTACGAACCCGGCGATTCGATCCCGGCGATCACGTCGCTCGTGAATCGCGCGTATGCGGAGCTCGCAGAAGCCGGCTTCCGTTACGTGGCGACCTGGCAGGGCGATGCAATCACCCGCCGCCGGGTCGAGGCCGGCGTGACCTTTCTTGCATTCGACGACAGCGACCTCGTCGGCACGATCTCGCTCTACGAGAAGCACAGGGGGCCGTGCGCTTACTACAAGCGCGAGGGCGTCTTCTACTTCGGGATGTTCGGCATCGCCCCCGACCGCCAGGGGCGCGGAATCGGCGCCCGGCTGCTGGGCCGCGTGGAGCGGGAGGCGGCGGCCCGCGGGGCGCGTGAACTCGCGCTCGACACCGCCGAGGGCGCGGAACGCCTCTTGGCGTTCTACGAAAGCCGCGGATATCGCATCGTGGACCGCGTAGACTGGCCCGCCACGAATTATGTCAGCGTGATCATGTCGAAACCGCTTGATTTGTAAACCATGTACACAGTTCCACTCGAATCTGCTACAATTATTTGGTAATTACCCAGGGCAATTCCGGGGAAGGGGGTCCCGATGCAGACGAAGATACGCATCCGTGCAGGTGTTCTCGAAATCGAATACGAAGGGCCGGATACCTATCTGTTCAAGCAGCTCCCGGAACTCATCGCCCAGCTTCAGGAAATCCTTCCGCGCACCGACATGCCCGAGCTGATCCGGACCGAAAACGCGGCCGGGAATCGCGGCCCGGGAGGGACCGAAGCCTCCGCGCCGGGCGCCGACGGAAACGGCGCACTCGCACATGGCGGCAACGGGCACGGCGCCAACGGAAACGGCGACGGCCGCAATGGCGGGAACGGCCATGGCGGGAACGGCCACCCCATCCGCCCCCCGATCCCCGAAGACCTGCTCGGCGACAATGCCCCTAAACTCGAAGATCTGATCGCGGCGCTCGGCCCGGCCCCTTCGCAATGGAAACGTTTTCTCGCGACGACCGTCTGGCTGCATACGCTCGGACTGACGCGCGTCCAGACGAACCAGGTCACGAAGGCGCTCTACAAACGCGACTCGCGCCGCATCGGGAACCCGAGCGCGTGTCTCGCGAAGAATCTCGACAAAGGGTACCTCACGCGGGACGGGGTCACTTTCTTCGTCACGCAAGACGGGATCGCGGCGCTCGAAGGTGAGTTCACGCGCTAGTCGCCCGCGCCGTTTCACCGCCGGCCGGCCGTCAGCTCTACGCCTGACGCCTTTGCGCCCGTAACGCGTTGCGCCGTCTTGACTCACGCACGCCTTGGCCCTACCCTCATACGCATCATGTCTGACCACCGCGTTATCCCCGAGCCGCCGAAGACCGTCCTTCACATGAAGGTGAAC
>JABDJQ010000093.1 GCA_013002425.1 Gemmatimonadota bacterium | reverse complement strand
CTACCCGTGCGGGTGGCGCGCCCGACGGGGACCCCGGCCGAGCCTGCCGAGGACGGGGTGTCGCGGCGCGTCAGGACCCGCACCGCGCCCAGACGCGGATGACATCACGATCCGCCCTTCGCGCACGATCATTCCGTTCCGCCGTGCGGGTGGCGCGCCCGACGGGGACCCCGGACGAGCCTGCCGAGGACGGGGTGGCCGGGCGCGACAGGACCCGCACCGCGCCCAAACGCGGATGACATCGCGATCCCGCCGATCGCGCAGATTCATCCTGTTCTACCCGTGCGGGTGGCGCGCCCGACGGGGACCCCGGACGAGCCTGCCGAGGACGGGGTGTCGCGGCGCGACAGGACCCGCACCGCGCCCAGACGCGGATGACATCGCGATCCATCCTTCGCGCACGATCATTCCCGTTCCGCTCGTGCGGGTGGCGCGCCCGACGGGGACCCCGGCCGAGCCTGCCGAGGCAGGGGTGTCGCGGCGCGTCAGGACCCGCACCGCGCAAAAACGCATGACCCTACGCGTCCGCCGGCTCCGCGATGCCGTCCGCGTCCACTTTCCATGGTCGCCAGAGGAGCCCGAACTTCGCGATCTCGATGTCGGTCTTGCGCGGACGCACGTCGGTTTCGGCAAGCTCGAACTCCGACGGATCGACGCCCGCTTCGAGTTCGGCGATCTCCTCTTCGAACTGCGCGTTCAGCTCTTCGAGCTCCACCTGCAGCGCCTCGACGTTCTCTTCGGCGCGGGAGATGTCGCCACGCTCGCGGGCGGCGCGCCCCGCTCCACGCACGGCGGTGGTCGCCTTCGTGATACCCGAAGACTTGCGACCGAACACGGCGCCGAGAATGCCGGCGCCGACAGAAATCACGGTCTGCAGCTTCTGCTGCTTGTACTGCTCCTGCTCCTTCTCGACACGTTGTTCCGCCTTGCGAATGCGATCTTCCATGCGCGCGAGCTTCGGGGCGTACTTCGCGCGGAGCTTTTCGATGTCGAGATCGCGGTCTTCGCGCGCAAGCGTCACGAGGCGGGCCCGAAATTCGCCTTCGGTCTCGCCCACCATGGAGCTGACCTTGTACGCGGCGCTCTTCCAGACCTTCATCGCGCGCCCCTGGTAGAGCGCGCTCTTGAGCTGCTTCTCCCAGGTCGTGTAGCTCTTCGCGCTGAGCGCCTCGCTGGCGAGCGTCGCGAACTCCGCGCGCGCATCGGGCTCCTCGGGCAGCGCCTTCCAGTCGACCGCCGCCTCTTCCCAGTCGGCCCACGGATCGTCGCCCGGCGCGCCCAGCACGCTCACGGTCTTCCAGACGTCGATCTTGTGCCGCGCGGAGACGTAATGCAGTTTCGCGACGCCGAGGAGTCCGGGACGATAGAGCAGCCGGTCGCTCTTCGAGACGCTCTTGGTGATCGGCCGGAACAGTTCCTCGACCTTTGCCGGCAGCGCGGGACGTTCGCCGGTTTTGCCCTTCGCCTTCTTCCCCGCGCCGGCTTTCTTCGCGGCGGCGCCCGCGGTCTTTGCGAGCACGGCCTTCTTCTTCTCCATGAGCACTTCGATCTGCGCACGCGTCAGCGGACCGCGCAGGTATGACATCGCCCAGCGCGTGTGAAACAGCACGGGCGCGTCTTCGTGCACGTTGTTCATCAGAAATACGCGCGACCCGAGCCCGCTCAGGATCGTTTCGATCTCGCCGCGTTCGAACTGCGCCCCCGTGGCCGCGGCCGCCCCTTCGAGCCCGTCGATCACGCGCATCTTGTCGCGCTCGGTCTGCAAACGTCCGAGAAACCACGTACCCGTATTCGAAAGCCCCTTGTAATCGAGGTCGACCGGATTCTGCGTCGCGAGCACACATCCTAATCCGAACGCCCGCGCCTGTTTCAGCAGCGTCAGCATCGGGGTCTTCGACGGCGGATTCTTGCTCGGCGGGAAATAGCCGAACACTTCATCCATATAGAGAATCGCGCGAAGGGAGGTCGTGCCCGGCTGCGTTCGCATCCAGGCGACGAGCTCGTTCAGCACGAGCGTCACGAAGAACATGCGCTGTTCGTCGTTCAAATGCGCGATCGAGAGAATCGAAATGCGCGGCTTGCCGTCCTCCGTGTAGAGCAGCTTCGGAATCGCGAGCGGCTCCCCTTCCATCCACTGCGCGAACCCGGGTGAGGCGAGCAGGTTGTTGAGACGCATCGCGAGCTTGCCGCGCTCCTTCGCGGGGAAGAACGTGTCGAGGTCGAGCACGCCCACGCGGTCGAACGGCGGCGACTGAATCTCGCGAATGAGGCCCGCGATTTCGATATCGCGCCCCTCGGCCCACGCGCGCTGCATGATATTCGAAAGGAGAATGTGCTCCTGGCTCTGGAGCGGGTCCGCGTCGATCCCGAGCAGGCCGAGCAGCCCCGAAACCGCACTGGTCACGCGCTCGCTCATCGCTTCGAGATCGTCGCGCAGTTCCTCGGGCGGCGCCTGCAGCGAGCGAAGCACGGAAAGCGAAATGCCCGCCGAACTTCCCGGCGTGTAAATCGCGGTTTCGGCGCTCTCGCGCAGGCGTTTGATCCGGTCACCGTCCTGGTTCCACTGTGCGAGACCGTTCTTCCAGAGGTCCGCGGTCCGCTTCGCGTATTCGTCGACCGTCATTCCCTTGCGCGCGGCTTCCCCCTCGTCGACCCACGGCTTGAAGTCGGCCGTCGCCAGATTCGGAAACGTCAGCATCAGATTGCCGAGATCACCTTTCGGGTCGATGGCGATCACGGGAATGCCGTCGAGCGCCGCTTCTTCGAGAAGCGACACGCAGAGCCCCGTCTTTCCGCTGCCCGTCATCCCCACGCACACGGCGTGCGTCGTCAGGTCTTTCGCGTCGTAGAGAATCGTCTCGTCGACGACCTCGCGCGCTTCGGGATCGTATTTCCGGCCGAGATAGAACGCGCCGATCTTTTCATAAGCCTGCATGTGCGAGAGTCTCCGGTTCGTGAAATGTCGTCTGGAATCATCGCCATAGTACCGTGAGACCACGGGGCGCTCAAGAAGTGCCGCCGGGAGCCGGGGAGCAGGCCCGCGGCGGGCGCGCGCGACGACCGGTGGCGGAGCCGGGCGCAAATGTGGCAGAATGGGGGCCGGTTGCATCCCCTTCGAAACGAGGCTATTGCGAATGGGTACGATACACGCGCCGGATAAGGCGTCGAAACTGGCGGAGCGCTTCCGCGCCACGAGCGCTTTTACCGAGAAGCTGTGCGAGCCGCTCGAAACGGAAGACTATGTCGTGCAGTCGATGCCCGACGTTTCGCCGACGCGCTGGCACCTCGCCCACATGACGTGGTTTTTCGAAACGTTCGTGCTGCGGCCGTTCGCCCCGGACTACAAGCCGGAACACGACGAGTTCGAGTTTCTGTTCAATTCGTATTACAACGCCGTCGGCAAGCCGTTTCCGCGCGCGAAGCGGGGATTGCTCACGCGGCCCACGGTGAAGCAGGTCTTCGCG
>JABDJQ010000090.1 GCA_013002425.1 Gemmatimonadota bacterium | reverse complement strand
GCTTCGCAGGGCCGACATGGAAGGCCTGACCGGCGATACGCTGATCGACCTCTCGAAGCAGGCTCTCTCGCCGGATCAGCTCGAACAGTTGAACGAGAATCACGGCGTCGACTTCGCGATCATGGTGCCCGGCGTGGCCCGCTTCCGCGGCAACATCCATCAGCAGCGCGGGACGCTCGCCATGACGTTCCGCTGCGTGCCGATGATCATTCCGAAGCTCTCGGACCTGCACCTTCCGCCGGTTCTCGAAGAGATCGCGCTCAAGAAACGCGGGCTCGTTCTCGTGACGGGAACGGTGGGTTCGGGGAAATCGACATCGCTCGCGGCCATGATCAATCACATCAACGAGAATCGAAACTACAAGGTCATCACGGTCGAAGATCCGATCGAATATCTGCATACGGACAAGAAGGGGTTCGTGATCCAGCGCGAGGTCGGCGACGACACGCCGAGCTATCACGAAGCGCTCCGGCACATCCTCCGCCAGGATCCGAACGTGATCCTGATCGGCGAGATCCGGGACATCGAAACCATGACGATCGCGCTGACCGCGGCCAACACCGCTCACCTCGTGTTTTCGACGCTCCATACCATCGACGCCATGCAGACCATGAACCGCGTGATCTCGTTCTATCCGCCTCATCAGCACAAAGAGATCAGATTTCTCATGGCCTCATCGCTGCAAGCGATTGTCTCGCAGAGGCTTGTGAAGCGCGCCGGGACACTGGGCCGTGTGCCGGCCGCGGAAATTCTTGTCTGTAATGCCGCCATACGAGACTATATAATGGAATCTGACAAGACGGCGCTGATCCACGGGGCGATCCAGGAAGGTTACACCGAATACGGGATGCAGACCTTCGACCAGTCGCTCATGCGCCTGTACAAAGAAGAAAAAATCACCTTCGAAGAAGCGTTGCACCACGCCTCGAACCCGAGCGAATTCGATCTTCGGGCCCGCGGCATCGAAGCGACTTCCGACAAATCGTGGGACATCTTCGAAGGAAAAGGCTCCGCCACCGTCGCCGAGGAGGTCGAAAACGACGCCTGAGGCGCGGACCGAGCCTCGGGAGCTTCCCATGTTTCGAAAAATCCTGATTGCCAACCGCGGGGAGATCGCCCTGCGCGTGATTCGCGCGTGTCGTGAACTCGGAATTCAGACGGTGGCCGTCTATTCCGAAGCCGACCGCGACTCCCTTCACGTTCGTTTCGCTGACGAAGACGTCTGCATCGGCCCGCCGCTCTCGACCGACAGCTACCTGAACATTCCACGCATTCTCGCCGCCGCGGAAGTGACCGACGCCGACGCGATTCATCCCGGCTACGGGTTCCTGGCCGAGAACGCGCGCTTCGCCGAAATCTGCGAATCGTGCGGCATCAAGTTCATCGGGGCGTCTCCCGACGTCATCCGCCGCATGGGGAACAAAGCCGCCGCGAGACGAACGATGATGGAAGCCGGCGTCCCGGTCATTCCCGGCACGGAAGGGCTGATCGAGTCCGAAACGCAGGCGATGGCATTCGCCCGCGAGTTCGGTTACCCGATCATGATCAAGGCCGCGGCAGGCGGCGGCGGCAAAGGGATGCGGGTCGCGACCGACGACGCTTCCTTCACGCAGGGGCTCTCGTCCGCGCGCGCCGAAGCCGAAGCGAACTTCGGCGACGGCAGCATCTACCTCGAACGGATGATCATGGGCGGCCGCCATATCGAAATACAACTCATGGGCGACAGTCACGGGAACGTGGTTCATTTCGGCGAGCGCGACTGCTCCGTGCAGCGCCGCCATCAGAAGCTGATCGAAGAAGCGCCATCCCCGATCGTGACACCGGAAATGCGCGCGGCGATGGGGGAAGCCGCGGTGCAAGGCGCGAAGAAAGTGAACTACGAAGGCGCCGGAACGATCGAGTTTCTCGTCGACAAAGACAACAACTTCTTCTTCATGGAGATGAACACGCGGATTCAGGTGGAGCACCCGGTCACGGAGCTGGTCACGGGAGTCGATCTGGTAAAAACGCAGATCCGTGTCGCGGCCGGCGAGGAAATGCCCTTCAAGCAGGAGGACATCGTGATCCGCGGGCACGCGATGGAATGCCGCATCAACGCCGAGAATCCCCACCAGAACTTCATGCCGTCGCCAGGCACCGTGAACTCGTTTCATATGCCCGGGGGGCCCGGCATTCGCGTCGATACGCACGCGCACGAGGGTTACACGGTTTCGCCGCACTACGATTCGATGATCGCCAAACTCATCACGTTCGGCAAGGATCGGACGGAGGCGATCGCCCGGATGAAGCGCGCACTCCGTGAACTCGTGATCGAGGGGATCTGGACGACCGTGCCGTTTCATCTCGACATTCTCGAACACCCCCGTTTCATTAATTCGCAGATCGACGTCCGCTTCGTGGACGACCTCATGAAAGCCGCACAGTCGGGCGATGACGACGAAGACGAAAAGCAGGAGAGCCAGGCGTCCTGAACGATCGATCCTTCGCAACTCCCGCAT
>JABDJQ010000068.1 GCA_013002425.1 Gemmatimonadota bacterium | reverse complement strand
ACGTGAAGCCGGAGGGCGTCGTGTTGTACACCGTTCCGAAGTCGACGATGTCCCTTTCGTCGACTTGAACAGGAATCTGGGACCAGGCGCCGGCGCTCCAGCGAAACGCGACGATTCGCGCGGGATCCACGCCGATCAGGCCGGTGAGATCCGACCCCGTCAACAAGACCGGATCGCGATCTCGTCCGAGCGAGTTCCCCCCCGCGGCTGTTTCCGCGGAGAGAGCGGTCACCAGAAACAGCAGGGCAAGGAGCGGTGCTCTTACGAGAGATGACATGGCGGAACCTCCGGATTGTCGCGTGGGAACGCACACTAGATTCTATAATATTATTGAACGGATAAAATGACGGACGTTTCGCCGCTCACCTTCGCTCCCTCTCGGGAGCGCAGCCCCCGGGAGGAACCCATGAAACACCTGCACGACACCTTGACGGACGCTCTCGCCGCCGTATTCGTCCTCTTTGCCCTTTTTGCATCGCCCGCGTCCGCGGAGTGGATGCGGGACGGGCGTCCACTCGCGGCTACCATCCAAGGCCAAATCGCGCCAGAAGTGGGTCCCCGCTAGACCGAGGTCGTGGCCTCTACTGTCTTCTGCTGCGTGACGAGCATCTGCTGCATCATAAGGTGATTCACTTCCCGACCCGCTCGTAGACATCGCCGTCGACGACCACCCGCTCAACGGGGCCGGTCTCCGGTTCGAAACGCATGACGATCCCGCTGCCGGGGACCAGCTCCAGTCGCGCGGTCTCCGGCTTCTCGTATGCCGTCGCTGTGCAGTGAAGATTGCCGGCGCGAACCCGGAGCGCGCCGCCTTCGTGCTCGACCACGAACGTGCCCCACAGATCACTGTAGTACGTACCGGCGTATGCGCCGTAGTCGCGCGCCAGCATCCACTTGCGCGCTGCGCGCTTCTCGAACTCATCGCGCATCTGCTGCTGATACTGGTCGCGCATGCCCGCGAGACTCTCGGGCGACGGCACGAAGTCG
This sequence comes from Gemmatimonadota bacterium, assembly GCA_013002425.1. GTDB lineage: Bacteria > Orphanbacterota > Orphanbacteria > Orphanbacterales > Orphanbacteraceae > JABDJQ01. Next base: position 937 of record JABDJQ010000068.1, on the reverse strand, counting down.
GGGCTTTCCGTGCGCAGCCACCAGTCGTAGGCCCACGCGCTGACGACGCCCGTCAGGAACGTACCCATCCCCGAGTCGTTCACCAGCACCGCAACACCCACTTTCGCATCCGGCATGAAGGAGATGAGCGAACGGAACCCCGCGAATCCCCCCGCGTGATGCAGCACGCGCTCCGACTGGTAGCTGCCGTGGTTCCAGCCGAGACCGTAGGCCTCGCTGCCGAACGGAGGACGCGTGTTTTCGACTTCCGCCAGACGCGCCCATGTAGAGCGAACGACATCGGCCGGGATTACCTGTTTTCCCTGCAGACGCCCTTCGTTCAGCTGGAACGCGAGCCATCGGCCCAAGTCGCGCGGGGTCGTCATGATGCCGCCCGCCGACTGCATCGTATTGTCCCGCTTCTCGAGGTAAACGCGCTGCGGTCCGTCCGGATGCAGTCCGAAGTACGGCGCCGCCAGCGTCAGACCCCGGGCGCGCGGCTTCGACGCGTAGGCACTCGTGTGCTCCATGCCGAGGGGAGAAAGTACAGTCTCTTCGAGCATGTCCTGCCACGCGCGGCCGGTCACCCGGTCCTGCACCATCGTGTAGACGTTGTACCCGAGGTTGTCGTATTGAAACGTTCCGTAGGGCGCTTCGGAGTTGAGGGAGCTGTGCGCGAGAAGGGCCCAGAGCGTTTCGGGATCGTGATCTCCCGTGTAGGCGAGCCGGCCGGTGATCGGCCCGTTCTCGAACCCTGCCGTATGCGACAGCAGGTCCCGCATCCGGATCACGCTCGCGTCGATCGAGTCCGGCATCTGCGTATCACCCAGATGCGACCCCAGCGTGGAGTTCAGGGAAAGCACGCCGCGGGAGTCGAGCACCGCCGCCATGAGTCCCGTGAACGGCTTCGTCGACGAGGCAATATAGTAGACCGTCTCCCCCGTCGCCGGCGTCTTCG
>JABDJQ010000065.1 GCA_013002425.1 Gemmatimonadota bacterium | reverse complement strand
ATGTTCGGCTGCTCGAAAGAGGACCCGGTCGAATCGCTCGAAGAGCGACGCGCCCGGATCATTCCCGACAGTCTCACTTTCACGCAGAAGATCGAGCGACTGATTCCGCACTCGCTGTTCCGGCTGCAGGCACTCGCCGAGAACCACGCGGACTCGACGACCTACGCGGCCATCAACCTGACGAAGTTCGTCCCGTTCAGCGAGATGGGAGCGATGTTCGCGAATCGCGGCTTTACGATTCATCAGCTCTACTATGGTATGGGAGCCTTCTCCGGCATCTACCCGGTCGATCCGACGATTCCGATGGACTCGACGCTCGCGCTCCTTCGGCTCGAAGCGCGCACGGAGCTTGCGGAGAACATCCGGCTCGGCAGCGAGGAAGTCGCGAACATCGCCGACGAGGTGCAGCGGCAGAAGGTGGAAGAGGAACTCGACCGCATGCGCGTTTCCCTGGCAGGGCTCGACCAGACGGGGCCGCAGTTTTACGGCGCCGAAGTCGAAGGGCGTCCGCCGGTGCTTCTCGCGCTCATGCAGCATCCCGAGGAGCTCGTGCGCGTCGTATTCCCCGGGCAGCCGAGCGAGGGGAGCTGGGTGCGCCTGTCGCCGGCACGGTACCAGCTTCTCATGGACAACGATCGCCAGGTCGCCCAGTAACCGGCACTTTGCGTAGCGGATCCATTCGCGCGCGGTTATGATCGGCCCGGAGTCATACGCTCCGGGCCGTTTTCTTTTCGGGAGGTAAGTGATCGCCGACAGGATCGCCGTGGTGCTTGCGGCCGTGCTCGTGCTTCTGCTCTGGTTCGATTTCGAGGGCGACATCGCGCAGCGCGACGCGTTTTCGTGGATGGATCCCGAGCAGTACTACCTGTTCGCCAGGGACCTGCACGCGAACGGCATGCCCGAAGGCGGGTTCGCCGTGCCTTCGATCTTTCCCGCCGTGATCGCGCCGTTTCTTTCGGGTGATGCCGCACCGTCCCGCGCGCTCCGTGTGAACGGAGCATTCCTCGTTTTGATCGCGCTCGCCACGTGGTGGCTCGTCCGCTCGGCCGGCCGGACGCATGCCGGCGAACGGACGTCGCGGATATGGGCCGCGCTCGCCGTGCCGCTCGTTCTCACAACGCCCCTTCTCGCGGGGCTTTCGCGCGAACTCTATATCGAATACGCGCTGACCGCCCTCGTGGCCTGGCATCTCTGGGTCTGGACGCGCACGAGCTTTCGCCGTTTCGACGGCTGGTGGCTGCTTTTCGCTCTGTTCACGGCGATCGGACTTCTGACGAAGATGACGTACCCGCTGTTTCTGGCCGGCGGGCTCGTCGTCGAAACGGCTCTGGCGATTCGCGGGAGAAACGGCGGGCGCTGGTTTCGGGTCGCGCTTGCGGTTGCGATCCCGATCGGCGCGGTGTTGCTCGCGATTCGAATCTTCCTTCCTGAATCGTTTACCTATTATATATCGTTCGGAAATACGCGCATTCCGATCATGCGTCTCATCGGTCCGCCCGATCTGCTCTCGCTCGACTCGCTGCTCTACTACCCGCGCTTCTTTCTGACGGCCGGGCTCGGATGGCTCGCGCCTCTCGCGCTGGCGCTCGGGCTCCTTGCGATCGCGATTCCGTCCGTGCGGCGGTCGTTCTGGAACCGCGAGCGCGCGATTCTGCTGGCCACCGTAATCGCACCGATGGTGATCCTCGCGGCCCAGGCCGTGAAGGAACCGCGCCACATCGCGCCGTGCCTCGTTCCCGCGCTCGTTCTCGTAACGATCGCGGCGTCACGGCTGACCCCCGCGAGGCGCGCGATTTCGATCGGGGTCGCGCTGCTGCTCGTCTCGGCCGGCCAGTACGCGGAAGTGCGCAGGAGCCCCGCGCCGTACAGGCTGCATGAAGCGCTTCCGATTCCGGAGTGGGAGCGGCAGATGGTGGCGGCGTCGCCGGAAGCCGCGGCGCACACGAGTCCCTCGGGGCGCCTCGACGCTCTCACGTGGCGATATACGCAGTCGATCGCGATCGAAGGATTCGACCCGAACGAAGCGCTTGCGATCACCTGGTATTTTCGGCCCGCGGTCGTATTCAATCTCGATCTCGACCAGTGGGAGGGGGAGGACCGCACCGCGTACCGGCGTTTCGAAGATCTCTATTACTTCCCCGCGTTCAACACGTACAATGCTCGCTGCGGCTGGAAGAAGTATTACGTGTCGCTCTCCCGGGAAGAAGTTCTCGCGCACGCCGACTTCACTCTGAGCAGGGATGACGGAGGCGTGCGGATCGAACACAACGAGACCCGCCGCCCGGCTTCGTTTCGAGAAGTGTACGCGCGGCGCTATCTTGCGGAGGGCGCTCCCGGCGCCGCGCGCGATCTCTCGGCGCTCTACTTCGCGTTTTTCATGGAGGAGCGGCTGCGCGGGCGGATTCCCGAACCGGGTGAGCTCGAGCGGGGTTTCCCGGGTGACTTCCGCTACGGCGAACGACGCAACATTTACTGGATGAACGTGTATGGACCTCTGGTACGGAAAACCGAAGACGCGATCGGGTCGCGGGCCCGCTGAGCGCACTACCCGGCGCAGGCGTCGGGCCGGAATGCTTGCCGGAATGCCTGCCGCGTTGCTCCTGCCCGGCCTTTTCTTCGCGCTCGCGTGTGCGCCGGCGCCGGCAGGAAACGGACGCTCCGTTCTGCTGATCACGCTCGACACGACACGCGCGGATCGGATCGGGGTCTACGGCGGCGAATCCGCGAGCACGCCCTCGATCGATGCCCTGGCGCGGCGGGGTGTGCTGTTCGAACGCGCCTACGCCTCGATTCCCGTCACGCTCCCTTCGCACACCACCATTCTGACCGGGCTCTATCCGCACGAACACGGGGTGCGCGACAACGGCGTCTATCGCGTTCCCGACGAGCTCACGACTCTCGCCGAAGTCCTGCGCGATCGCGATTACCGGACCGGGGCATTCGTGAGCGCGCATGTGCTGCACAGCCAGTATCGTATCGACCAGGGATTCACGGTGTTCGACGACGAAATGGTCGAGCCGCTTCGCGTGCAGAGCCCGGTTCCGCGCGGCGCCAAACTTCCCGAGCATACGAAGCGGTGGATCGACACATGGAGCAGGCCGTATCAGCGACGCGCCGAAACGACGGTCGAGCGGGCGCTGGAATGGCTCGGCGCCGACGACGGCACGGACGCGCCGTTCTTCTGCTGGGTTCATCTGTTCGACCCGCACCTTTCGTACGAACCGCCCGCTCCCTACGACACGCTGTTCGGCGATCCTTACGATGGGCCGGTCGACGGCACGGGCGAGTCGTTTCACGACCTCGCGAAGGAACTGCAGGGGCGGATTCCGCGCAAGCACCTCGACCGCATGATCTCGCTCTACGATGGCGAAATCTCTTACGCCGACGAGTGGATCGGCCGCCTGCTCGCCGCCGTTCCCGACAGCACTCTGGTCGTCTTCACGGCCGATCACGGGGAGGCGCTGGGCGAACACGGGCAGTTCTTCGAGCATCAGATGACGATTTACGAAGAGACGATGCGCGTTCCGCTCGTCGTGGCGGGGCCCGGCGTTCCGGGCGCCGGCGTCCGCAGGACCGAACCCGCCGGCTCGGTCGACGTCTTTCCGACGGTTCTCGGCCTGCTCGGTCTGCGGGGCGGGGGAGACGTGTCCGGCGTCGACCTGTTCGGCCCGGGCGCGACGGAGCCGCGACCGCTCTACGGCGAAACGCGCGCGGCTCTCACGGCGGTTCCGACACCCACCGGATATCGCGGCGTGCGCGAAAACGGCTGGGCTCTGATTCGTGAAATCGTAAAACCCGATCGCATCCAGAAGGAACAGCTATTCCACACGGTCGACGATCCCGC
>JABDJQ010000063.1 GCA_013002425.1 Gemmatimonadota bacterium | reverse complement strand
GGTCCATCCGCTGCTGCTGATCGTGTCCATCTGTCTCGCCGTGACTTTTCTGACGGAGCTGACTTCGAACACGGCGACGACCGAGATGGTGCTTCCGATCCTTGCGGCCGTCGCCGTCGCAGCCGGCGTTCATCCGTTGATGCTCATGGTCCCGGCGACGCTCTCGGCATCGTGCGCGTTCATGATGCCGGTCGCCACCCCTCCCAATGCGGTCGTCTTCGGGAGCGATCGCGTCCGCATCGCGGAAATGGCGCGTGTCGGCGTGTTCCTGAATCTCATCGGCGTGTTCGTGATTGCTTTCACCTTCTATCTTTTCGGCGCGTCGCTGTTCGGGATCGAGGCGGGGGTTCTGCCGGCGTGGACGGACGGGGCTTCCACGGGGAGTCGCTGACAGCGTATCGACCGGAACCATCGAAGAGAGGCAACAACCACCGGAAGAACGGCGGCACGGTCGCGAATACGAGCAAACGGGAGGAATCAAAGGTGTTTACGAAGTCGGCACGCTACTACGACAAGCTTTATGCGTGGAAAGATTACGTCGCCGAAAGCGCGAACGTGCGTGCGTTGATCGAAGAGCACGGGCGCTCGCCCGGGAATCGCCTGCTCGACGTGGCGTGCGGCACGGGAATGCACCTCGCGCAACTGTCGAAGCATTACGATGCGTCCGGCCTCGACCTCGACGAGAACCTGCTGGCAATCGCGCGCACCCGCTGCCCCGACCTGGCGTTTCATCACGCCGATATGCGCGACTTCGATCTCGGCGAAACGTTCGATGTCGTGACCTGTCTGTTTTCGTCGATCGCGTACATCATCGAGTACGACGACCTCGTGAGCGCGTTTCGCGCGTTCTACAGGCACCTCGCGCCCGGCGGAGCGGCCATCGTCGAAGGCTTCATCCGCCCCGAGGATTGGAAGCCGGGACACATTCATGCGCTTCACGTCGACGAGCCCGACCTCAAGATCACGCGCATGAACGTATCGCAGCGGCGCGATCCGCTCGTTCACATGGAGTTCCACTATCTGATCGGGACAAAAGACGGGGTGACGCACGAAACGGAATTGCACGTCTCGCGCCTCTACTCGGACGCGGAGTTTCAGTCGGCTTTCGAAGCGGCCGGCTTCGACGTGAAACTCGTCGACGAAGGCTTGATGACATCGCGTTCGTTGTTTGTCGCGCGGAAACCGGAGTAGAGGGTCGAAACAGAGAACGCGTCCGGGGCTATTCCGGCTGCGCGACGAGCACGATGCGTTCGCGGTCCGAAACGACGACTCCGCCCGGCTTCTCGACCGTGATCGCAAAGAGCGTTGCCTCGCGCACCTCGATCTTCGCGTCGATCGGGATCACCACTTCATCCGCGCCGGCGGGCACGTCGAACACGCCGCCGTCGACAGGGAAACGCTCGTCGCGCGTGGCGTCGAAGATCCAGAGCTGATACTGCGACTGCGCCGGGTCGTTCGGCTCGAGTCCCACGATGGTCATGTAACCGGTCTGCAGCAGGGGCGACCACGAGACTTCACCCCCGGCGTCCGCGGCGCTCGGGTCCGCGGTGGCCGTGAGCGGCGTCAGCAGGACGTCTTCGCCTTCCGCAAGAAGGATCTCGCGCAGTTCTTCGGGCGTTCGCTCGGCGAGATCCTGCTGGACGGTCTGGCGGACCGAAGTCCACCATCCTCCGAGCATGATCAGCACGAGCGCGGCCGCGGCGAGCCAGGGCAGGCTGCCGCC
>JABDJQ010000058.1 GCA_013002425.1 Gemmatimonadota bacterium | reverse complement strand
GAGCGCTGGAGCGCGTTATTGATCCGTTTCACGAGCTGCGGCACGGAGTTCACGGGATAGAGCGACTGATCGGGGTACGTCTGTCCGTACTGGTTCGCGTCGGCCGCCACCTGCCATCCCGAAACGTAAATCGCCTGCAGCCCGGCTTTGATCATCTGCGAAGCCTGGTTGCCCGAAAGCGCGCCGAGCGCGTTCACGTAATCATTGGTGTGCATCAGTTCCCAGAGCCGCCGCGCGCCGAGATCCGCCAGCGTGTACTCGATTTGAATCGAGCCGCGCAGACGCAGGACGTCCGCTTCCGTGTAGGGACGTTTGATTCCCTCCCAGCGGCCTTTCTGGCCGTCCGGTTGGTAAGGGAATTGATAGGCCGGTGTCGCAGTCATGGTGTCCTCCTTGATCGGTCCCGTGCCTTTAAGCAAGTCGCGGATACGCGGCGAGGGTCAGAAAGTCCTCGAGCGTGTCCGCCGTGGAAATACGCGAAAAGATGCGCTGCGCCTCTTCGAAGCGTCCCGTGGTCCAGCGTTTCTCGCCGACCTCGCTTCGAATGCGATGCAGTTCTTCTTCGAGCAGTTCTTCGAACAGGTTGTATGTGACGGGGCGTCCGTCGTTGAACTGGGCGCGATGCCGGAGCATCTGCCAGATCTGGGTGCGTGAAATCTCGGCCGTCGCGGCGTCTTCCATCAGATTGTAGAGCGGCACGCAGCCGGCCCCGCGGAGCCACGACTCGAGGTAAAGAATGCCTACGCGAATATTCAGACGCATCCCCTCTTCCGTAATCGCGCCGGCGGGATATTGCGTGAGATCCTCGGGCGTCACTTCGACGTCGCCGCGCTTGCGATGAATCTGGTTCGGCCCTTCGAGCGCCGACTCGAAGATCTCGCGCGCCAGCGGCACCAGCGCGGGGTGCGCGACCCAGGTGCCGTCGTGTCCGTCCATCACCTCGCGCAGTTTGTCGGCCTTCACCCGGCGGAGCGCTTCCGCGTTTGCTTCGGGGTCGCCCTTGATCGGGATCTGGGCCGCCATGCCGCCCATCGCGTGCACGCCGCGGCGGTGGCACGTCTTGATCACGAGCTGCGAGTACGCGCGCATGAACGGCTGCGTCATCGTCACTTCGGACCGGTCGGGCACTATCGCGAAGGGATCGTTTCTGTGTGTCTTGATAAAGCTGAAGATGTAATCCCAGCGGCCGCAGTTCAGACCTGAAGAATGCTGGCGCAGTTCGTACAGGATCTCGTCCATTTCGAACGCGGCGGGCAGCGTTTCGATCAGCACCGTCGCTTTGATCGTGCCTTCGGGAATGCCGAGACGTTTCTGCGCGTGCACGAACACGTCGTTCCAGAGCCGCGCTTCTTTATAGCTCTCGAGTTTCGGCAGATAGAAATAAGGACCGCTGCCGAGCGCGAGCAGATCGTAGGCGTTGTGATAGAAGTAGAGACCGAAGTCGAACAGCGCGCCCGGGATCGGGTCGCCGTCGACGAGCAGATTCTCTTCGGGAAGATGAAGGCCGCGCGGACGCACGAGAAGCGTGGCCACTTTGTCGTTCAGTTCGTACGTCTTGCCGCGCGCTTCGTCTTCGAAGCGGATCGTGCGGCGCACCGCGTCGGCGAGATGCAGCTGCCCCTCGACCATGTTGGACCAGGTCGGCGAACTCGAATCTTCGAAGTCGGCCATGAAGCAGTCGGCGCCCGAGTTCAGCGCATTGATGATCATCTTGCGATCGACCGGGCCCGTGATTTCGACGATGCGTTTTTCGAGGTCTTTCGGAATCGGCGCCACTTCCCATCGAGACGATCGTATCGGCGCCATCTCGCGCGGAAAGTCGAGCGGCTCGCCCTGGTCGAAGCGACGCTGCCGTTCCTTGCGGCGGAGCAGCTCCAGCGCAAAGCGATTGGAGAATGTACGGTGCAGGTCGACGAGGAACGCCAGCGCGTCCGGCGTCAGAACCCGTTCATAACCTTCACGCATCTCCCCGACGATCGAAGTGCCCGTCAGAGAGGTGGAAAGATGGTCTGCTTCGCGCATGATGTTTGGTCCCCCGAGGTGGCGAAAATGGATTTTCCATCTTTACTTCTGTCAAGAATTCTAGCAAGCGGCCGAGACGTAGTCAAGTAACTTGTGTATTTACAACATATTACAGTATCTGTGTTTTGTTAATCTTGTCGGTAAAGTTGTAAATGTTGTAAATTGAGATCAAGAAATATGGCTGATCAACCCGCATTCGGTAAAAAGATTCGCGCTTTGCGCATGGAAGAGGGCCTGACGCAGGCCGCGCTGGCGGAGAAGCTCGGCATTTCCGCGAGCTATCTGAACCTCGTGGAGCACGATCGCCGGCCGCTCACCGCCAATCTGCTGATCAAGCTCGCGCACTATTTCGACTTGAACATCCGCGATCTCGCGGCGGGGAAGGACACGAGGCTCGAGGCCGATCTCCGCGAGGTGTTCGGCGACCCTCTGTTCGCGGGCCGGGGACCGGAAGGCGCCGATCTGCGCGCGTTCGTCGCGAGCTCGCCCGATATCGCGCGCTCCGTGCTCGATCTGTATCAATCGTATGTCACCGCCCACGAGTCGGCGGAAGCGCTCGCGGAGAGCGCCCTCGACCGCCAGGATATCGCGCCGGTCGACCGCGCGCGGCTTTCGTCGGAGCAGGTTTCCGATCTCATCGAGCGCTATCAGAATTACTTCCCCGAACTCGAGGAAGAGGCCGAGCGTGTCTGGACCGACGCGAGGCTCGACGGCGAGGATCTCTTCGCCGGGCTTCCCGTTTACCTCCGCAAGAAGTACGGCGTCGAAGTCGTGCTGAAGAAGGTCGACGAGATGAAGAGCGTCATGCGTCGTTACGATCCCGACACGAAGGAGCTCGCGATCTCGGAAGTGCTCCGGCGCGGGTCGCGCAACTTCCAGATCGCGCATCAGGTGGGGCTCATCGCCTGTTCGCCGATTCTCGACCGGATCGCGGTCGACCCGAATCTCACGGCGCCCGGTTCTCGCGAACTCTGCCGCATTGCGCTCGCGAACTATTTCGCGTCCGCCGTGCTGATGCCGTACGACCAGATTCTCGAGGCGGCGCGCGCCGTGCGCTACGACCTCGATCTGCTTTCGCATCGATTTCGGGCCAGCCTGGAGCAGGTGTGCCATCGTTTGACATCGCTCCGCCGTCGCGGCGCCGAGGGCGTTTCGTTTTCGATGGTGCGCGTCGACCTCGCGGGAAACATATCGAAACGCTTCAGTGCCGGCGGCGTTCATTTCCCGCGATTCTCGGGGCTCTGTCCGCTATGGAACGTGCACGCCGCGTTCCTGCAGCCGGGCAGGCCGCGCGTTCAGATCTCGCAGCTCCCCGACGGCGCGCGCTTCTTCAGTATCGCGCGCACGGTGCGCAAACATCGCGGGGGGTACCACGAATCGGAAGTGCTCTACGCGATCGCGCTCGGGTGCGGTCTCGAGGCCGCGAAGGAACTCGTGTACGCGGACGGGATCGATCTCGAAAACGTCGACGCGGCCGTTCCGGTCGGCATCACCTGCCGGCTGTGCGAGCGCATGGACTGCAAGGCGCGCGCGTTCCCGCCGATCCAGAAGACCCTCACTTTCGACGAGAACGTGCGCGGCATCTCGTTCTTCGCGCCGGCGGGGGGCGGGAGAGCGGAGTAGCGCGGGCCCGGGTGCGCTAAGGCCCTCCGGCTGCTATGATCCGGGAATAGAGAGGGAGCGTATGTCGGCGCCAGGCCCCGGTCCGTTCTCGTGGATAACGGATCTCACCCGGCCCGGTGAGACGACAAGCCTCTGTTCCCCATAACGAGGAGAGTTTCGGGATGTCCTGGTTTTTCAATGACGAACAACTGATGCTGAAGGATCTCTGCGCGAGGATCGCCAGGGAGAAGGCGCTGCCGATCCGGGCGGAACTCGACCGAACCGGCGAGTTCCCGTGGGAGGTGGTGAAGGCGATGGCCGCCGCGGACATCTACGGCATCTACATCCCGGAGGAGTACGGCGGTTTCGGAGGCGGCGCCGTCGAGATGTGCATCGCCACCGAAGAACTCTCCAAGGTGTGCGGCGGGATCGCACTGTCGTTTGCCGCGTCGGCGCTGGGCGCCTATCCGATTCTCCTGTTCGGCACGGAGGAGCAGAAGCAGAAATACCTGACGCGCCTCGCGAGCGGCAAGAGCCTGGCGGCGTTCGCCCTCACCGAAGCGGGAGCGGGGAGCGACGCCAGTGCGGTGCGGACCAGAGCGGAGCTCGTCGGCGACGAATACGTTCTGAACGGCACCAAGCAGTACATCACGAACGGCGGCGACGCGGACATCTACACGGTGATGGTACGAACCGGCGACAAGGAAGGAGTCCGCGGCATGTCGGCCCTGATCGTCGAGCGCGACACACCCGGCTTCACGTTCGGCAAGAAGGAAGAGAAGATGGGGATCCGCGCCTCCTCCACGAGGGAGCTGATCTTCCAGGACTGCCGCGTGCCGAAGGAAAACCTGCTCGACCGCGAAGGGCGCGGCTTCAAAATCGCCATGAAGACGTTCGACAAGTCGAGGCCGGGCGTGGCGGCCCAGGCGCTCGGCATCGCGCAGGGCGCTTTCGACGAGGCGATTCGGTACGCACGCCACCGGCATCAGTTCGGGAAGTCGATCGCTTCGTTCCAGGGAATCCAGTTCATGCTCGCCGACATGGCGACACAGATCGAAGCGGCGCGCGGGCTCGTCTATACGGCGGCGCAGCTCGTCGACTCGGGCGGGAAGAACGTCGCCAAGATCTCGGCGATGGCGAAGACATTCGCATCCGATGTGGCGATGAAGGTCACCACGGACGCGGTGCAGGTAGAGGGTGGGTACGGTTACATGAAGGAGTATCCCCTCGAGAAGATGATGCGCGACGCCAAGATCACCCAGATCTACGAGGGCACGAACCAGATCCAGCGTCTGGTGATCGCGCGGACGATCCTGCGTGAGGCGGCGAGCGCCGATCGGTGACCGCGCAGAATCGGCGCACT